>JBGOXY010000048.1:0-12618 GCA_041479415.1 Anaerolineae bacterium | reverse complement strand
GAGTTTCGAGCGGCTCGGCATCGAACGCGGTGAGCCAGTTCAGGCGCTCGAAATGCACTGCCAGGCTGGCCATGTCCCCGGAAAACAGAACGGGCCGTGTGCCTTCGATCACGACGCTTTGATGGCCGCGGGTATGCCCGCGCGTGACGACGGTACGTAGGCCACCCGTCACCTGTGTGTCGCCGTGCACGAGACGCATCTGCCCACTCTGGATCAGGGGTTGAAAGTTGGCGGGCAAATAGGTATTGCGCGTGCGTTCATCCGGCTGCGCCGCCGAGGCCCATTCCAGGCGCTGCACCAGGTACTCGGCCCGCGGGAAGGTGGGAAGCATCCGCCCGTTCTGAATGCGTGTGTTGCCGCCGCAATGGTCCGCGTGCAGATGGGTGTTGATCACCAGGTCGATGTCTTCGGGAGAGACCCCCTGGCGGGCGAGCTGATCGAGCAGTGTGCCCTCCGGCCGTTCGAGCCCCCAGGCCGCGAGCGCGGCCTCGTCGAGCTTGGTCCCCAACCCGGTTTCGATCAGCACCGTCTTGCCCTGCGAGCGGACGAGCAGTGCATGCAGCGTCAAGGGCGTGGCCGCATGCGCTTCGGGTGGCAGTTCACCTTCCCACAACGAGCGTGGGACGAGACCGAAGGGCCCGCCGGGGTCTTGCCAGACGGTGCCGTCATTGAGCAAGAGCATTTCAGGAACGGGCATGTGCAACGAAAACCCCGCCGATCTAAGGGCGGGGATTGTATCACCGCGAAAGGGCACGTGGCACAACCGCTTTCAATGGCGGTGCCTCTTCCTCTTCCCGCCTGTGGGCTGAGGCCCGTCGGCGGGTTGTGACCCGCTTTGGGGTTCGCCGCGGGGTTCTGGCGGAGCCGAAGGGGCACTCTCGGTTTCGGATTGATCTGCCTCCCAGTGGCAGTCCTTGTACTTCTTCCCGCTGCCGCACCAGCACGGGTCGTTGCGCCCTAGGACGCGCCGCCCGGCCGGGGCAGCGCCCGGCGCTGCCGCTGTGCCACCGGCTCCCGGCTGTACCAGCCGCATGCGAAAAACGCGCGCCACAATGCCAGCGCGGACCTGATCCAGCAGTTGCTTGTACAGGTCAAAGGCGCGGCTCTTGTATTGCACGAGCGGGTCGCGTTGGGCGTAGGCCTCCAGCCCGATCGAGGTGCGCAGCGCTTCCATTGAAGTGAGGTACTCCACCCACAGCTGGCCGATCGTTGTGAGCATCAGGTCACGGTAGGCCTGCGAAAGGGCAAAGCCTCCCAGCCCGTTCACCAGCGCTCCGCGCGCTTCCGGCGGCCATTCGCGCAGAGGCCTCTCGGCCAACCCGGCCGGGTTCACTCCCGCCTCCGCCAGATCCGCCTCCAGGCCCACGCGCAATGCCTCCGTCAGCGCCGGCAGCGTGTCCTCCGCCTGGCGCAGCCACAACTGCTCGCCCCACTCCTCGCGCACGGTCTGCATCGCGCCCAGCAGATGGTCGCTCACGTCGTCGGTTACGGCCTCCAGCTTCTGATCGGCCAGGAGCGTGGCGGCCAGGTAGACCCAATTGAAGCGCCCGGTGGTCACCGTGCGCCGTTGGTGCGTACGCGCATCGAAGATAGTCTGCGTCGCCAGGGTCATCTGCAAGAGGGCTCGCGTTCGCTCGAGCCCCGCCGCCTCCGGCGCGCTGAGTTCACGTTCAACTTCCGCCAGAACGCGCTGGCGGCGCGCATCGAGCGCCGATTGGAGGTGCGCCTGGAGAGCATCCACCGTTTTGTCGAAGCCGCCGCCTGCCTCCGCCGGTTTCGCAGGCGCAAGGCCGGTGCGGCGTTGGAGCCAGAAAGCCAGTTGATCGGCCGCACGTGCCCACGCGGCTTGCTCAGCCAGATCGGCCAGATCCTCTTTGAGTGCGGCCATGGCCTGTGGCAGCATGTGCTCGCGCGGAACATCCTTGGCCTCGATCGAGAGGCTCTGCCCGACGACCGTCACGAGCGCCTGCGGCGTGAGCTCGCGGTCGGCATCCCGCGCCTCGAGTTCGGCACCCTCAATCGCTGTCTCGGCTGCCTGGCGGCGCTCGCGCGCCTGGCTCTCGGCCCGCTCGGTCACTTGCTCGGCCTGCTGATCAAAGGCCGTCAGCAAGTGCTCGGCCTCGGCATCCATCGCCCGCGCCGCGAGTTCCGTCAGTTCCTTTGGAGCGACGGGGCCCTCGCCCTCCAGGCTGGCGGCCACGGTTCGCAATGTGAAGGATGGATACAATCCCCCGCCGGTGCGGGCCAGCGGCGGCTGAATCTCATCCAGCCAGGCCAGCAGGCGCCACGGGCCTTCTTTCTCCTTGAGCCCCACCTCGACGCGCACCTTAACCTCCGCCTCGAGCAGCGCTCGAATATCCTCGGTCAGGTCTTCCTTCCCGAAAACCCGCTCGCGCTGTTCGTAGATCTTGTTGCGCTGCGTATTAAGCACGTCATCGTACTCGAGCAGGTGCTTGCGCACATCGAAGTTGGCCCCTTCCACACGCGTCTGGGCCTGCTCGATCAGGCGGCTGACCAGGTTCATCGCCATCGGCACTGCATCGTCGATGCGCATACGCTGCATCAGGTCCGACACCTGCGAGCCACCGAAGCGGCGCATCAGGTCATCTTCGAGCGAGAGGTAGAAACGCGAGGAGCCCGGGTCGCCCTGGCGTGCGGCGCGGCCGCGCAGTTGGTTGTCGATGCGCCGTGCCTCGTGCCGCTCGGAGCCGACGATGTGCAGCCCACCCAGTGCGCGCACGCGAGCTTCTTCCTCCATATGAGTGCGGAAGAAGCCGATCTCGGTCGCGTAGATGCCAAGCTTCTCGGCGGGCAGCGCCTCCAGCACGTTCAGGCGCTGAGCGTGCGTCAAGTCGTAGGGGTTGTCCGTGCCGCTGCGGCGCAGCACGCGGTTGACCGCCGCCAGCACTTCCTCCGCGAGGTCCCCGCCCAGCTTGATGTCGACGCCGCGTCCGGCCATGTTGGTGGCGATCGTTACCGAGCCAAAGGCACCCGCGGAGGCAATGATCTGGGATTCCTCGGCGTGGCGCTTGGCGTTCAGCACCTGGTGTGGGATGCCGCGCGAGAGAATCTCCAAGAGGCGCGGCTGAGCCTCGGGCGGCAATTCCAAGAGGCGCATCAGGCGATCGATGTTCTCCGCCGCCTCCGGATTGAGCGACAGCTCGAGTTCGCGCGCCGCAGGGCGCAATGCAGCCGGCGTGAGCGACGCCAACGGTTGATTGAGGAATTCCAGGGCCTCGATCAGTCGGCCGTCCTCTTGCGCGTTGTGGCGTTCGAACCAGGTATCGCGCAGGAGCAGGCTGAGCGCGAGGCGGCGCAGCGGTTCCGCGCGCAGCCGCTCCGAGAGCATCTCCGAGCGCTCCACCGAGGTCGTGCCAACGAGTACCGGCCGGCCCAGCGCGTTCATCTGCAGGATCTCAGTACATATGGCACGCAGCTTGGCTTCCTCGGTGCGGAAGACAACGTCTGCATGGTCTTTGCGGCGCCAGTAGACCGGGGTGGCCGGATCGTCTTTGCGGGCGAAGAAGAAAAAGCGGTCGCCGTTTTCCTTGTATGGCACCTCCACCAGCGTGCTCGCAGGCTGGGCGGCGGTGTGCTCGAGGTGGGTGGGGATGGGCACCACCTCCAGCTTGTAGATTTTGCTGAACTCCTCCGCCTCGGTCAGGGCCGTGCCGGTCATGCCGGCCAGCTTCGCATACAGGCGGAAATAGTTCTGCAATGTGATGGTGGCGTAGGTGACGTTCTCGGCCTGGACCTGCAGCCCTTCCTTGGCCTCCACCGCCTGGTGCAGGCCGTCGGACCAGCGCCGCCCGTGCATCAGCCGGCCGGTGAACTCGTCGACAATGATGACCTGGCCGGCCTGCACCAGGTAATCCTTGTTGCGCTTGAAGAGGACTTCCGCGCGCAGGGCCTGCTGCAGGTGGCCGATCAGGCGCGCCTGTTCGGGTGTGACGTCTTCCGGCCGGTCGGGGTCGCGCAACGGCAGGCCGAGGACCTGCTCGGCGTGCTGCTCGCCCACCTCGGTCAGTGTCACTGTGCGATCGCGTTCATCGATTTCGTAGTCGTCGGGGCGCAGCTGGCGCACCACCTGGGACATGCGCAGGTATTCCTGGGCATCTTCCGCCGCCGGGCCCGAGATGATGAGCGGCGTGCGTGCCTCGTCAATGAGGATGTTATCCACCTCGTCGACGATGGCGAAATTGCGGACGCGCTGCACGCGCTCCTCGCGGCGCAGGGCTAGGTTGTCACGCAAGTAGTCGAAGCCGAACTCGTGGTTGGTGCCGTAGGTGATATCGGCGGCATAGGCCTCGCGCCGATCGACCAGCCGCAGCTGGTGCACATCCTCTTGCGGGGAGCTGCGCTCCGCATCGTAGACAAACGCCTTGCGCGCGTTGTCGGTGCGCGCCGCTTCTTGCAGCACGCCCACCGTCAGCCCGAGCAGCGTGTAGATCGGCCCCATCCATCGCGCGTCGCGACGTGCCAGATAATCGTTGACCGTGACCAAGCTGGCGCCGCGGCCCTCGAGCGCATTGAGGTAAAGCGGGAGGGTGGCGACGAGCGTCTTGCCCTCGCCGGTGCGCATCTCGGCCACCCGCCCTTCATGCAGGACCATGCCGCCGATGAGTTGTACGTCGTAGGGACGCAAGCCGAGGGTGCGCTGCGACGCTTCACGTACCGCAGCAAAGGACTCCGCCAGGAGGTCCTCCAGGCTCTCGCCCCGAGCCAGGCGTGCGCGGAACTCAGCCGTCTTGGCGCGCAGCGCCTCGTCGGAGAGCCCCTGATACCCGGCCTCCAATGCATTGATCTGCGCAACCAGCTGGCTGTATTCCTGGATATCGCGGCGATTGGGATCGCCGCCGATCAAGCGCACAAAAGACTTGAGCATGGCTAAAAGGATGGCCTTCCGTGAGATTTGCCGAACGAGGAAGTATACCGCGCGGGCACATGCCAGCCGAGGCGAACGAGAAGGCGGCGCGAGGCGTGCGCCGCCGTTCTATTCGTTAAACATCTCGCCGACGCTGCGGCCCTCGTGCGCGCGGCGAATGACCTCGCCCAGGAGCGGCGCCACGGAGAGAACTACCAGGCGGTCGCCCAGCGCCGCCCTCTTCTCAGGCGCAATCGGCACGGTGTTGGTGGTGACAATCTGCTTGAGCGGCAATGCCGCCAGCCGTTCGGCCGCGGTGCCCGAGAGCACCGGGTGGACGAAGCACATGTAGACATCCAGCGCGCCGTGAGCCTTGACGATATTGACTGCCTGGACCATCGAGCCGGCGGTGGCGACCTCGTCGTCCACAATGATCACGTCGTGGTTCGCCACATCGCCGATGATGGTCAGCGCTTCGGCGGTGGGGTCGTTCGAGCTGCGGCGCTTCTCGATGAACGCCATGCTGCAGCCCAGCGTGGCGGCGAAGTTGCGCCCCTTCTTCGAGAAGCCCAGGTCGGCGGCGACGATCACCGGATCCTTAAGCTGATCGCGGCGCTCGACGAAGTAGCCGCTGAGGAGGTGGAAGGCGGTCAGCACGTCACCCGGGATGGAGAAGAACCCCTGGATCTGCCCGGCGTGCAGGTCGAGCACGATGTAGCGATCGGCACCGGCTACCTGGACCATGTCGGCCACCAAGCGGGCGGTGATCGGCACGCGCGGCTGGTCCTTCTTGTCGGAGCGCGCGTAGCACAGATACGGCACGACGGCAGTAATGCGCCCGGCCGAGTCGAGCTTGAGCGTCTGCAGGGTGATGAGCAGCTCCATCAGATTCTGGTTGACCGGGGTGGAGGTCGTCTGGATGACATACACGTCTTGACCGCGCACGCTCTTGCGCAGGCGCACGAAGACGTTCTCGTTGGGGAAGACGATCACGTCGTGCTCGCAGATGGCCTCGTTGAGGTAGGTGGAAATTTCGTTGGCCAGGTCCTTGGAGGCAGTGCCGGCAAGGATCTTGATTCCGCTGTACATGTCCACCTCATCACCGTCCCCGGGCTGCGGCGCGCGATCGCCATTCGTCGCGCAGCGCCGAATAGAGAAGCACGTCCTGATATGCCCCCTCGCGGAACTCGGCCTGCCGCATTCGGCCTTCCAAGACAAATCCGGCTTTCTCGTACGCCCGCAATGCGCGGCGGTTGCCTGCAAACACGCGCAGGAAAACGCGGTGCAGGTTGAGGGTCTCGAACCCGTGGTGCAGGAGCGTCTCCATCACCTCGGTACCCAAGCCTTGGCTCCACAGGCTCTTCTCGCCGATGGCGAGGCCGACCTCTGCGCTGTGGTTGCGCCAGTCGATGCTGTGGTATCCGGCGCCGCCAATGTGGCGCCAGGCGCCCTCGCCCGCATGCAGGTCGATAGCCAACGGCCGTTCGTCCTCGGGGCGAGTGAGCATTTCCTCGAACCACTTTTCCTCGCCCGTCATGCTCAGCGGCAGGTAGCGCGTCAAGAACTGGCGCACCTCGGGATCGGAAAACCAGGTGACGTAGCGCGGCAGGTCCTCGCGCTCGACGGGTCGTAGGCGGATGCGTGTGGTTTGTATCATGATGTCACCGCCGTGCTCCAGCCCGGGCCGCCAGATGGCGCTTGGCAGCTTCGGGCGCGGGTTCGTCCTCCAGCATTTCCTGAACGGCTGCGGCAGGCGAAAGCTCTCGCCGCACAATGCGCGCGAGTATCTCCCGATAGCGTCCATCCGGCTGCGCCGCGTGCCAGCGCTCGGCCAACCGGTCGCGCAAACGCGCCTCGAGCGCCGCGGCCGCGCACTGCTGCCCGCGTTCGCGCCACAGCCCGCTGGCCTGCAGATACTCGCGATGGCGCAGCAGCGCCTCGACCAAGGTCGGCACCCCTTGCCCGGTGGTGGCGACCGCTTGCAGAATGGGCACCTGCCAGCGCGCCTCGGCCCCGCCCGTGTTCCCGGCCAGGTCGAGTGCCGCACGCAGCACGCGCACGGCGTTCTCGGCGCCGGGCAAATCCGCCTTGTTGACCACCAAGAGATCGGCGATCTCGAGAATGCCGGCCTTGATGGCCTGGATGTCGTCGCCCATCCCGGGCGATTCGATCACCAGCGTGGTGTGTGCATGGCGGGCGATATCGACCTCGGCCTGCCCGGCCCCCACCGTTTCGATCAGAATGACCTCGAAGCCCGCAGCGTCCAGGGCATCGGCCACACTGGAAGTCGTGTGTGCCAGTCCGCCCAGCGAGCCGCGCGAGGCCATCGAGCGGACGAAGACCCCCGCGTCGCCGGCCAAGTCGCGCATACGAATGCGGTCACCGAGAATCGCACCACCCGAGAACGGGCTGGTGGGGTCGACGGCCACGATTGCCACCGCCGGGGGGCGCGAGGCGTGCAACCCCGGGTAGATCTTGGCGCGCAAGGTCTTGGCCAGCTCGTTGACCAGGGACGACTTGCCGGTTCCCGGGGCACCGGTCACGCCCACGATGTACGCGCGCCCGGTGAGAGGATAGAGTTCAGTGAGGGCCGCCTCGCCCTGGGGTTGCTCGTTCTCGATCAGGCTGAGCAGCCGCGCCAGCGCCAGGCGCTGGCCCTCTCGCACTGCCTGGGCCAGTTCCGCATGGTCGCTCATGTGCCTCAAGGGCCGGGGCTTTGGGCGCGCCCCTCGGCGACCTGGCGCACCCGGGCCGCAATCGTCTGGGTGGAGGCACCTGGCCCGAAGATGTCCTCGACGCCGAGCGCTTTGAGTTTGGGCAGGTCTTCATCGGGGATGATGCCGCCTACGAAAAGGTGCACCTGACCCTGGCCTTGTGCGCGCAGGAGCTCGACCACGCGCGGCACCAGCGCCATGTGCGCGCCCGAAAGGATGGACAGCCCGACCACGTGCACGTCCTCTTGCAGCGCGGCTTCGGCGATCATCTCCGGCGTCTGGCGCAGGCCGGTATAGATGACCTCCATGCCCGCATCACGCAATGCGCGGGCGATAACCTTGGCCCCGCGGTCGTGACCGTCAAGGCCCGGCTTGGCGATCAGCACCCGAATCGTAGGCTGGATCATGATGTGCAGCTCCCTCAGACAGGCGGCACTCCGATTATACCCCAGGCCTTCGATCGGTTTTCGGCGAGGTCGTGAGTCGTCGACCTCCAGTGTGCCTTACCGGTCGTCCTCGGCAACCTCGACGCACGGCATCCATGTGCAACGCAAACGGCGAAGGGTTGCAATTCGCATGTCCGTCTGCTATCATCGCCGTCATTGCATCTCGGCGGCAACTCCCATCTGCATATGAAGCCCACGATTTTCGAGAGACGGCCGCGGCCGCGCTCGCGTCGCCTGTATGTCCTGCTGGGCATCATCATCCTGGCCACTCTTCCATGCTACTGCGCCGAGGCAATATTAATTGCGTTGAAGACGCCGCTTCAACCCACGGCTACTCCGGGGCCGACGCTGACCTCAACCATGGTGCCTGCCACTCTCACGCCAACCGCCACGCGCCTGCAATCCGCTACGCCCAACCCCACCTCCACCCTGGGCACGCCTTTTCTCACGCCTACCAACACCCTCACGCGCACACCGCTGCCCAGCGCAACACCGACCCAAACATCCAGCGCGACCCCTCCACCCAGCGACACGCCGCTCCCGCCGAGCGACACGCCCGAACCGAGCCCCACCAGTTGACCCGCAGCACGCGAGGCTGATGATGGATCGCAAAGAGCTTCTCGCGTTGGCCAAGGATCTCTTCTCTGCCGCAGGCATCTCCGGCCACGAGCAGCCGGCGCGCGACGTGGTGCGGCCGACGTGGGAACCTCTGGTGGACGAGATCGAGGTTTCGCGTCTGGGGAGCCTGCACGGGCTGCGCCACGGGCGCGGCCCCGCTCCGCGCCCGCGCGTGTTGCTGGCCGCTCACATGGACGCGGTCGGCCTGATGGTGAAGCAAGTGGTTGGCAGCTTCTTGCGCGTGAGCGACATCGGCGGCGTGGACGCACGCCTGCTGCCCGGCCAGCCGGTCGTAGTGCATGGCCGGCGCGACCTGCCGGCCGTCGTGGCCCACCCGCCCCTACAATTGCTGCCGCCGGAACGCCCCGCCAAGAGCGCGCCGCGCACGCACGAGATGTGGGTGGACATGGGCCTCAGCGCGGCCGAGGTGGGCCGCTGGGTACGCGTGGGCGATGTGATTTCGTTCGCGCAACCGCCGTTCGAATTGGGCGAAACGAGGATCACTGGGCGCGGCCTCGACGACCGGGTGGGAATCCTGGCGATCACGGTCTGCCTGCACGAGTTGCAGCACGTGGCCCACCGCTGGGAAGTGGCTGCGGTGGCGACGGTCAATGAGGAAATGACCTATGGCGGAGCATACACCTCTGCCTTCAGCCTGCGCCCCGAATTGGCGGTCGCGGTGGACGCCACGCACGCCACGGGCCTGCCCGGCTTGCCGGAGTTCAAGGCCTTCCCCATGGGCGGCGGGCCGACCATCGGCATAGGCTCCGATATCCATCCGGGTCTGCTGCGCACGTTCGAGGCGGCGGCCAAGGCAGCCGAGATCCCCTACTTGTTGGAGGTGATGCCCGGGCACTCGGGCACCGATGCGCGCGCGATGCAGGTGACGCAGGACGGCGTGCCCACCATGGTGGTGAGCATCCCCGTGCGCTACATGCACTCGCCGGTGGAAGTGGTGGATCTCAGCGATATCGAACGCACGGGCCGGCTGATGGCGGCTGTGATTGCTGCACTCGACGACGACTACATGCAGCGCCTGGTTTGGGAGTAGCCGATGCCACGCACCTCGACCGCTCGCGCTCGACCGCGTTCGGCCCCGGCCGCCCGTCGCCGGGGTATTCGCCCTCGCCCCGCCTCGCCTGCCGTCCTGCGCAATTCACTCGAGCGTCTGCGCCGATTGAGTGAAGCCAGCGGCGTCTCGGGTGACGAGGGCGCCGTCCGGCAGATCGTCCTGGAGGCCATTGACGGGCACGCCGATGAGGTTCGGGTGGATGCGCTGGGCAATGTGTTGGCCCGCGCGCGAACTGGCTCGCGGCGCGGCGTGCGGGTGATGCTGGCCGCCCACATGGACGAAGTGGGGCTAATGGTCATCGGTGTCACCACCGAGGGCATGCTCAAGTTCGACCGCGTGGGCGGAGTGGATGAGCGCACGCTGGTGGCCAAGCCGGTGCTCGTAGGTCATGCGCGCGTTCCGGGCGTCATCGGCGGCGCGCCTCCGCATCTCATCGACTGGGAGGACGAGCCGAGCCCGTACAAGATCCCGGCGCTGGCCATCGATATCGGCGCACGGACGAAAGAGGAGGCGCTCGAGCGGGTCCACCCCGGCGATGCGGCCGTGTTCGCCACGCGTTTTGAGCGTTTGGGCAACGTGCTGCGCGGCAAGGCCCTCGACGACCGCGTGGGTGTGGCCACGCTCATCGAATTGGTGCTCGACCCGCCGCCGGGAATCGAATTGCTGGCCGCGTTCACCACCCAGGAAGAGGTGGGCCTGCGGGGCGCGGCGGTGGCCGCGCATGCTCTTGATCCACAGGCGGCCATTGTGCTCGACTGTACGCCGGCCAACGACCTTCCACTGTGGGATGGAAGCGAGAACACCACCTACAACACTCGTCTGGGGTTCGGGCCGGCCATCTACGTGGGCGACCGCGGGACGCTGCCCAACCCGCGCCTGATCGAACACCTGGCCCGCACGGCCGAGGCGGCGGGGCTGCCCTATCAATACCGCCAGCCGGGCGGCGGCTCGACCGACGCGGCGGCCATTCATCTGGCCCGCAAAGGCATCCCCAGCATCTCCCTTTCGGTGCCCGGGCGCTACCTGCATACGCCGCTCTCGATGATCTTTTTCGACGATTGGCGCGCGAGCGTGTCGCTGGTGCGCGCGGCGCTGGCTCGCCTGCGTCTGGACGACATCCGCTAGAGCTCGACCGCGCCGCTGCGCCGGGCGCGGAGGGAGGACGATGTGAAGGCACTCATCCGCAAACTATCCGAGGCCTACGGCCCCTCCGGGCGCGAAGACGCGCTGCGACAGATCGTGCGTGCGGAACTGCGCGGTCTCTCTGATTACATCTCGGAAGACCCGCTCGGCAATCTGCACGCGGTGATCAAGCAGAAGGCACGCAGCGGCCGGCGGATCATGCTGGCAGCGCCGATGGACGAAGTGGGCTTGCAGATTTCGCATGTGGATGAGAATGGATTCTTGCGCTTCGCACCCCTGGGGCCGCTCGACCCGCTGCACTGCGTGGGCGCCCGAGTGCGCTTTGCCGACGGCCGGCTGGGCGTGATTGGGCTCGAGCCGCGCGGCGAGGCCTCGGCCCTCCCAACCGTGCGCCAGCTCTTCGTCGACGTGGGCGCCGTCGATCGCGAGTCCAGCACATTCAAACCGGGCGAGGCCGCCGTGTTCGACCGCCCGCTGGCCGAAATCGATGGCCGGCTGGTGGGCAAAGCCCTGGGCGGGCGGACGGCCGTGGCGGTGCTCCTCGAAACCTTGCGCCATCTCAAGCGCACACCGCATGAAGTGCAATTCGTGTTCAGCGTCCAGGAGCACGTGGGGTCGCGCGGCGTGCGTACCGCGGCCTACGCCCTTGAGCCAGAGGTAGCCCTCACGCTTGGCGCGGCGCCGGCCAGCGACATTCCGCGCGGAAGTCCGGCGGCCATTGCCCTCGGGCGCGGCCCGGTCATCCGCGCGCGCGAAGGGTTCGCTATTTCGGATCCGCGCATCGTCGAATGGATGGCGGGGCGGGCCAGCGAGGCGCGCCTGCCGCATCAACTCGGCGTGTTCGATACCTCCGCCTCCAATCCGACGGCCGTCCAGACCAGCCGCGCAGGAGTCGTGACCGCGGGCCTGGGCCTGCCCTGCCGCTACCTTTACACTTCTTCCGAGATGGTGGATCTGAGCGACGCCGAGAATGCGGTCAAGCTGCTGCTGAGCCTGCTGGCCTCGCCGTTGCCCTTCTAGCGCTGGCCGGCGCCCGGCTGCATCTCTTTCGGCCGAATTGGGCGCGCGTGGTCGACAACCGCAAAGGCTTCGGCCACAAAGAGGAATGGCAGTGGACCAGCCCTCCGACTTAGGTAAAGCCGCCGAACGCGGCGAGCCTTCGCACGTGTGGCGCGCCGGCCAGGAGCGCCGGCTGCAAATGATCCGCCGTGCCGCGCCGCAGCTCGCTTCGGCGCGCGTGCTCGTGGATGGCTGCGGGCTGGGGATGTACGTCCGCGCCTTGCGACCCTTCGCGCGCTTTGTGGCCGGCCTGGACATCGAGAGCGAACGTGTGCGGGAGGGCTCGCGCGCCGGAATTGCGGGGCTGCTCGCCGGCCAGGCGGAGGCCCTGCCCTTCGCCTCGTCCTCGTTCGACCTGGTTCTCTCCAATGAAGTACTCGAACACGTGGCAGATGATCGCCAGGCGCTGCGCGATATCATGCGCGTGCTGCGGCCCGGCGGCCGGCTGGTCCTCTTCGTGCCGAATCGAGGTTACCCCTTCGAGACCCACGGTGTGTATTGGCGTGGGCGCTACCACTTCGGCAATATCCCTCTCGTCAACTACCTGCCCCGCCCATGGCGCGACCGCCTGGCGCCTCATGTTCGTGCCTATACCTCCCGCGAACTGGATGGGCTGCTGCGCGGCCTGCCGGCGCACCCCGTGCAGCGCACGGTCGTTTTCGGCGGATACGACAACATCGTGGCGCGTGCGCCCCGCCTGGG
>JBGOXY010000047.1:0-12657 GCA_041479415.1 Anaerolineae bacterium | reverse complement strand
GCCGCGAACGCGGTCGAAACGCACTGCGGTTCTCCACCCAGGTGCGCGCGAAGCCGGCGTCGTCCACCAACCCGCGCTCCACCAGCCGCGCCAGAGCGGCTTCGCGAACCGCCGCCTCCAGCCCGCGCCGCCGCAGGTAATCGTCGAGCTCGCGGCGCGCGCGCGGCCGGCGGGCCAGCAGGCTCAGGCAGCGTTCTACACCTTGCTCAACGGCGTCGTCAGCCTCTAGCCGGGCCACCTCGTGTGGGCCAAGGTGCTGCCCGCGGCGCAGCCCCGCCGCCAGCACCTTGGCCAGCGAGAAAGCCCAGGCGCCGTTGAGATAGATGTTGACTCGCTTGCCGCCGCGGCCCAGCCGCAGCGCGGTAATCTCGCCTTCGGTGTCCATACGCAAGCAGCCGTGACCATTTGCATGGCACGGCTGCCGTGTCTCGTTGGGCGGCCCGCATGGCCGCGCCTTCCATTGTCGACTGCGATGGCCGGTGGACGCCGGTCAGAATCGAACGGGCTTCAGCGAATCGGCTCTGCTCCCACACGCCGCGGGCAAGGCCGAGAGACTGTTCGCCACAGGCGCACTCCACGTGCTATCAAACTCAACACCGGTTCACCATCCCCGCCCGGCGCACTGCGTGCACCCGGCGGAAGTCCATCGTCGTCGTCAAGGGAGTCACTGGCAGGCCGTGCCGCGGGCGGCTGGCGCCCGCCTGCACGCTCACGATCAAGTTTCCTCGTTCGGCTCCTCTTCTTCAGGTGAGGTTGCGAGATTGACGCCTTGCTGATTGGTCAACACTTGTTCGCGAATCGTCTGGTCGATCTGGGCGGCGAGATCGGGATGCTCTTTGAGATACTGCTTGGCATTCTCGCGCCCCTGACCGATGCGCGTGTCGCCGAAAGAGAAGAAGGCGCCGCGCTTCGCGATCAGGCCGAGCGTCGCACCGATATCGATGAGGTCTCCCTCCTTGGAGATGCCCTCGTTGTACATGATGTCGAATTCTGCTTCGCGGAAGGGGGGCGCCACTTTGTTCTTGACCACCCGCACGCGGGTGCGGCTGCCCACCACCTCGGCCCCCACTTAGATGCTTTGAATACGGCGAACGTCCAGGCGAATCGAGGCATAGAACTTGAGCGCCATGCCGCCGGTCGTTGTCTCGGGGTTGCCGAACATCACGCCGATCTTCTGGCGCAATTGGTTGGTGAAGATCATCGCCGTGTTGGATTGCTTGATGACGCCCGAGAGTTTGCGCAGCGCCTGGCTCATCAGCCGCGCCTGCATGCCCATGGTGGCGTCGCCCATGTCGCCTTCAATCTCGGCCCGCGGCACGAGGGCCGCCACCGAATCGACGACCACCACGTCCACTGCGCCCGAGCGCACCAACGTCTCGGCGATCTCGAGCGCCTGTTCTCCGGTATCGGGTTGTGCGATGTAAAGGTTGTCGGTGTTGACGCCGCAGCGCGCGGCGTACGAGGGGTCGAGGGCGTGCTCCATGTCGATGTAAGCGCACGCCCCGCCGAGCTTCTGGGCCTCGGCCACGATGTGCTGACACAGCGTCGTTTTGCCGGAAGCCTCCGGGCCAAAGATCTCGCTCACGCGCCCGCGCGGAATGCCGCCCACGCCCAGCGCCAGATCGAGCGCCAGCGACCCGGTGGGTATAACCTGCACCGCCAGCTGAGTCGCATCGCCCAGGCGCATCACCGCACCGTCCCCAAACTGTTTGCGGATTTGCGCGAGTGCCGCTTCGAGTGCTTTTTCGCGTCCTGCGCTCATAGCCTCCCCCGATTCGCGCCCCCTGTCGGTATTTCGAGAGTGTACTCGAATCACTAGGCGAAAGCAAGCCAAGCGGCATTCGATGGCGGTTTTGGAGAGGGCATAGCATGCCTTACGTATTCCCGCGCTCGTGTTCCGCGTTGGGGCGAATGCATCTTCGCTGCGGCGACAGCTCGCCGGCCGCGAGGCAAGATGGCCCCACCCCTTACCCCACTCCCCATAAATGGGGAGTGGCAGGATTCTTACTTTGCGAGTGGGGAGCTTCGCTCCCCACTCCTAGATGCCTACACCCCACACCGCAAGAGTTGCAGTAGCGTTTACCTCGTCATCCCCGCGCGCTCCTGACGCGAAACCCAGGGTGATTGCCCGCTTGCATCAGGAGATTCACATGCGCCTCAACACGTGGGTCCCCGCCTCGTACACTCGGGGACGACGAATAGAGAGACCATTATCGCCCTTGGAACACAAGGCCGGTGTCGCAATCGCCTATCGAGATTCCTCGGGGGCCGTGTCGACTCGGAATGACAGAGGGCGGTGCTGGCGTTGTTGGGGCACGCCATGGCGTGCCCTTACACGATTCGCAAAGTGAGTGGATCAGACTGTCGGGCGGGACATCTCGCGTTGCCAAATCAAAAAGGGGCTGCCGCAACCGGCAGCCCCTCATTTAGGTTCGTCAGCGTGCGCGCCAGCCCCGCAGGCGCAGGCTGTTGGAAACGACAAACACCGACGAGAAGGCCATCGCGCCCGCGGCCAGAATGGGGTTGAGAAATCCCAGGGCCGCGGCCGGGATGAGCACCACGTTGTAGAAGAATGCCCAGAACAAGTTTTGCCTGATGGTGCGCAGAGTCCCGCGCGAAAGGGTGATGGCCTTGGCCACGCCGCGCAAGTCGCCGCTCATGAGCGTAATCGGGGCAGCGGCCATCGCCACATCGGTGCCCGTGCCTATGGCGATGCCGACTTCGGCTTGGGCCAATGCGGGGGCATCGTTGATCCCGTCGCCCACCATCGCCACCCGCTCGCCCTCCGCCTGCAAGCGCTTGACTTCGGCCGCTTTGTCACCCGGCATCACTTCGGCCAGCACCCGGTCGATGCCGACGGCGCGGGCAATGGCTTCGGCCGAGGTGCGGTTGTCGCCGGTGATCATCACGACCCGCAGCCCGAGGCCATGCAATGCCTCAATCGCCTCGCGCGAGCCATCCTTCACCGTGTCGGCCACGGCGATCAGCCCGGCCGGCCGCTGATCGATGGCCGCCAGCATCACCGTCTTGGCCTCCGCCTGTAAGCCCAGCATCTCGCTCTTCAGCCCATCGGGCGAAATGCCCAGCGCCTGCATGTAGCGCGCATTGCCCACATGCACTGTGTGTCCGTCGACCTGCGCTTGCACCCCTTGACCACTCTCGGCCTGGAAGGCATGCGCTTCGGCCAGCTCGATTCCGCGCGCGCTGGCCGCGGCCACGATGGCCTCGCCCAGCGGATGCTCTGAGCCGCGTTCGGTCGAGGCCACCAGGCGCAAGAACTCGGCTTCGCCGCGCTCTCCGGCGCTCAAGCGGATATCGGTGACTTGCGGCATGCCGCGCGTCACGGTGCCTGTCTTGTCGAGAGCCACCGTTGTCAGGCGCCCGGCAAGTTCGAGGGCTTCGGCATTCTTAAACAGGATGCCCAACTCGGCGCCCTTGCCGGTACCCACCATGATAGCGGTCGGTGTGGCCAGGCCCATGGCGCACGGGCAGGCGATGACCAGGACCGCGACCGCGTTGATCAGCGCGCGCGTGAAGGGCGTCACCTCGGCCGCCGGAGTCCCGCCGAGGACGAACCACCCGGCGAAAGTCAGGGCGGCGATACCGATGACGATTGGAACGAACACAGCCGATACACGATCGGCCAGGCGCTGGATTGGCGCGCGGCTGCCCTGGGCCTCTTCCACCATGTGGATGATCTGCGAGAGCACGGTGTCGCGCCCGACTTTGGTGGCCTCGAAGGTGAAGGCCCCCTGGCGGTTGATCGTCGCGCCGATGACGGCCTCGCCGGGCTGCTTGGTGACCGGCATCGCCTCGCCGGTGATCATCGACTCATCGACGGTCGACCGGCCCTCGACGATAACCCCGTCGACGGGGATCTTCTCGCCCGGGCGCACGCGCACCAGGTCGCCCGCCGCCACATCCTCCACAGGCACATCGCGTTCCTGGCCGTCACGCACCACGCGCGCCGTGCGCGCCTGCAGGCCCATCAGCTTGCGCAATGCGTCGCTGGTGCGTCCTTTGGCACGCGCCTCGAGGTATTTGCCGAGCACAATCAACGTGACGATCAGCGCGGCCGTCTCGAAGTACACGTGCCCCGGCAGCCCGAAGAGCAGAACCGCAAGCGAGTAGAAGAAGGCCGCCGAAGACCCCATGGCGATGAGCACGTCCATGTTGGCCGACCCGCTGCGCAGCGCCTTGAATGCGCCGACGTAGTACTGCCAGCCTACGTAGAACTGCACAGGCGTGGCCAGGCCCATCAGCAGCCAGTCGAACCATGCGGCGTGGCCGATGGCGTGCGGAATGAGGTCGAAATCGCGAGCCATGGCCAGGGCGAACAGCGGCAGAGTGAAGATCAGCCCGACACCCAGCCGCCGCAGCTGATGAGCGATCTCGCGTTCGCGGGCGCGCGCCTCGGCATCCTCAGGGGCGCCCTCCGCCTCGAGCACTTCGAAGCCTGCGGCTTGCACCGCACGCCTCAGTTCCGACTGAGTGACTTCGGTCGGCAAGTAGCGAACCACCGCCCGCTCCGCCGCAAACGAGACGCCGGCCTCGAGCACACCCGGAATGCTCTGCAGGCGCCGCTCAAGGCGTTGAGCGTCGCTGGCATCACTCATGCGCCGTATGGCCAGGCTGGCCTCGCCGGTGGCTACGTCGTAACCCACCGCGCGAATCTTGGAGATGATCGCCTCTTGGCCGAGCGCGGCCGGGTCGAATTCGATCACCGCGCGTTCGGAGGCCAGGTTGACGGTGGCCGATGTCACGCCGGGCAGGCGCTTCACATTGCGCTCGATGGTGGCCACGCAGTTGGCGCAGGTCATGCCCGTGATCGGCAGCGTCAGATGTTGCGTGCTCATACTTGGGTTACCTCGAATTGCACTCCCGCGGACGGCCCGTTGCGGTCAGTTGACCGGGGGGTAGTTGATGTCCGCAAGCCGCGCGCGCAGGGTTTGATCGCTGGCCGGTGCATCGAACTGGATGGTGACCTTCTTGGTCGCCAGGTCGGCCTGCACCTTCTGCACGCCGGCCAGGGTTGCTACTTCACTCTGGATGGTGTGAACGCAGTGGCCGCACGAAATGTTCGGGACGGAATAGGTTACGGTAAGCATGGATCCTCCTCAAGGAATGAGCAACTAGACACGCGACGACATTTCAAAGACTTCGGTGATTTCTTTGAGAACTCGCTCGCGCTCGTCGGCGCTCTTGCCGCGGATGGCGGTGGTGACGCACGAGTGCAAGTGGTTCTCAAGGACCATGGTGGAGACGCGGTTGAGGGATGACTGCACCGCCTGGATCTGGCGGATGACGTCGACGCAGTAGGTATCGCGTTCGATCATCTTGACCACGCCTTCCAGGTGGCCTAAGGCATTGCGCGTGCGCTTGAGGACCTCTTCGCGGTGTTCCATGGCACCTCGTCTTTCCCTATACCCCCCCCAGGGGGGTGGGGTAGGCTCAGTATAGCCCTGCGCAGCGACGGCTGTCAAGAGGCCCCCCGCCAAGCAAAAAGCGAGCCCGATTGGGCTCGCTTGGAGGGTTTCCGGGGTGCCCCGGCTGTCGCCAGCCGGTTCAATTCGGCGAACAGGAAGCGCAATGGCCTCCGGCGCACGATCCGCATCCACCCGATGTGCCCGCCACCGACTGCCCTTCGCTTTGCGCAAAGAACAGCGAGAGCTTGCGGCGGGTGTGCGCACCGCCGCACTTCTCGCAGGCAATGGCCGTGTCGGCCTGGCTCATCGGCCGCAGAGTGTCGAAATCCTTGCCACAGTCCTCACACTGATACTCGTAGATGGGCATATCCCGCTCCTGGCACCGAATGCTGGCCGCATTCTACTCCAGGAGGCCGACTTCGTGAAGAGGTCTGCGCGGCCAAGGCCTACCCGTGCTGCGATCGCGCACAGCGGTTGTCCCACGCCCGCGTGAGGCGGGGCATCCGCGCTGGCGATGGACTCGACCGCGCCGCTCAGGACAATTGTGCCCCCGACGGTCAGGTCGCTGCTCGAAGAGATCGCGATTGTGGATCCCGAGAATGCCGTGAGGGCCTCACGATCCATGAGGGTCGCCGCCCCGGTCGGGATTCAACGCGAACGATTGGTCAACTTCGACTGGGGAGGAGGCAGAGGGGAGGCTTCCCAGCCGATGGGGTTGATGCTATTTAGAGCGGACAATCTGAAAATGGTCGAAATCGCGGGCGACCGTGGTGTTGTCGAAGACTTCCTTCGCCTCGTCCAGGATTTCGCGCTCCCGGTAGCGGCGCGAGATGTGGGTGAGGAAGAGCTGGCGCACACCGGCTTCCTGCGCCAGGCGGGCTGCCTGACGTGCGGTCAGGTGCGCGAACTGGCGGGCCATCTCCGCCTCGACTTCCAGGTAGGTGGCCTCGATGACGAGACCATCGGCCAGATGACAGACCTCCAACAGATCTTCGGTGCGGCCGCAGTCTCCAACGTGCACCAGCCGGGTCCCGGCGGCGAGAGGCCCGAGTACCTCCTCGGGGTGGACGGTGCGCCCATCCGCGACTTGCACTGCGCGGCCTGCCACGAGCTCGCGCCGTAACGGGCCGGCCGGTACATTCAAAGCTTCCGCACGCTCGACGATGAATGGCCGGCGGGGCTTCTCCTCAAACAGGAATCCAAAGGTCCCCTGCCCACGATGGCTTACCGGGAAGGCGTGCAACGCAAAGTCATCGTCCTCGAGCACCACGCCCGGCTCGAGTTCGCACAACTCGATCGTCATGGGCGGCCGCGCACCGCGCAGCACGACCCCGAACAGTAGGTCGCGGATGCGCGCCAGCGCGGCCGAGCCGGCCCAGATTTCGAGGCGTTCGATTGTCTCCCAACGCGCAAAAGTGGAAAGCAAGCCGGCCAAGCCGAGGATGTGGTCGAGGTGTGCGTGGGTGATCAGGATCTTGTCGAGCCGCTTGAAGCCCAGCCCCGACTGCAGGATCTGCCGCTGGGTGCCCTCACCGCAATCGATGAGAAAGCGGTGCTCACGATGCATGACCACCTGCGCCGGCAACCCGCGCTGGATGGAGGGCGCCGAAGCGGAAGTGCCGAGAAAGACGATTTCGAACACGGGAAGCCTCAGAGGCGGGCCGGGGTTGGAGAACGATTGTACCCTAATCAGATGGGCCGTCGCATCCGCCGGCGGCGTACCAACAGCAGGCCTACACCTCTTGGCCCAGACCCCCGTGCGTTGAAGGATGAGTTCCCCCCCAGGAAGACAGAAATCGCCCGCAGCGTGCGCGGGCGATGGCAGGTGAGCCTTCGTGCTCAAAACCCGGTCAGGGAGTCGGCGAGGGGGTCGGAGTCTCGCCACCTGGAGTGGCCGAGGGCACGGCGGTCGGCCGCGAGGCCGCACAATCGCGGTTGGCCCGGCCGAGCTCATCGCTGTAGTCCGGGTTGGATGGCTGCAGGTTGGCAGCGGCCTGGAACTGCGCCACTGCGTCGCACGGTTTGCCCTCTTGCATGAACTGTTCGCCGTAACCGAACAGGGCAGCAGGATACTTGATGGGTGTGTCGCGAAAGAAGGGCGCTATCGCATAGACCTGGCCGAAGGTTTCAACCGCCTTCTCCCAATCGGTTTCGAAGTACACATTGGCCGCCTGATACAAGTTGAGCAGCAGTTGCGCCCAATCGGCTCGTTGGCTGGCATGATTGTCGAGCGGCGCATAGTTCTTGGCCAAGTCGAGGTAATACAAGCCCTCTTCAAGTTTGCCCTGATCGATCAGGGCCACCCCTTGGTTACGCAGCGCGGTGAACAACAAGCCGTCGACTCGGAAAGGCTGGAAGTCGGGCGCGTCGACCCGTAGCAGGAGCAGGGTCTGGATCATCCCCGTCCAGTTCTTATCGCTGAACTGCTGCTGCGCCTGAGCGAAGAGCTGCTCCGCGTGCGGCAAATCGAGGGTGGCCGTCGGCGGCGGCGTGGGGGTGCCGGTCGGGGTGGGCGTGGAGTTGAGCCCGCGCAAAGCCTCCTCCAGCAGCGCGCTGGCCGCCGGATAGTTCGGATCCAGGCTGAGGACGAACTCGAGCCGCTGGCGAGCGAACAAATAGCGCCCGGCGCCCATGTCTTCGATGGCCAGATTGAACTGCTCGCGCGCCTGGGCTTCCACCGTAGCGCGCGCCTGGCGCGCGCGAGTCGTTGTGCCGGACAGAAATCCTCCGGCCACCGCCAGAATGACGGCCGCCAAGAGAATCGCCAGGCCGATAAACACAAGCCGCCGGCGTGAACGAGGGGCAGGTGGGGCAACCGGAAGATCGGACATGGCGCGGATTATACCGTATCCCTCCTGCGCACCCGCGTGCGGCGCACTTGACGCCCATCCTCCCGCGCATTACCATCCCCGCAGAAGGGCTTATGTATCTCGGCAGCAACCGTTGGCGCATGACCAAAAAACCTCCGCGCCGCCCGAACCTGTGGCGGATCGGATTCTTGTTGCTGCTCATCGGCGGCGCGATCTATCTCAATCAGTTCATCGTTCCGCACATGCCGCCGCCCTTCATCCCGACCGCCACCGCCACGCGCAGCCCGGCCTCCTTTGCGCAGGAAGCGGAGGCGCTCTTCCGCGAAGGTAAGCTTGCGGCCACCGAAGATGCCTACCGCCGCGCCATCCGGGTGGATCCTTCGAACGCCGATCTGCACGTTGCGCTGTCTCGCACGCTGGTCTTCTCGCGCAAGTACAACGAAGCCCTCGAGAGCGCGCAGAACGCGCTGCTGCTCTCGCCCCAAAACCCGATGGCCTGGGCCGTCTACGGCTGGGTGCTGGATTACCTGCCGGGCCGGGTGGATGAGGCCGAGCGCGCGGAACGCCAAGCGCTGGAGCGCGACCCGGGCCTGCCCCTGGCCAATTCCTATCTGGCCGAGATCCTCTCGGACCAGGGCAAGTGGCAAGATGCCTCCACCGTCGCGCGCCAGGCGCTGTCCGCTTCGCCGGACTTAATGGAAAGCCATCGCGCGATGGGCTACGTCTACGAGAGCACAGCCAACTACGACAAGGCGATCGAGGAATACAAAGCGGCGGTGGCCATCCACCCCAACCTAGCCACGCTCTACATCTCGCTCGGCAACAACTACCGGGCGCTGGGTGACGTGAACAGCGCGGTCGATAGCTATCTGCGCGCCACGGCCCTCGACCCGGCCAACCCCGAACCTTACTCGAGTATCGCTCGGACCTATGCCGGCGATGGGCAGTTTGGCAAGGCGGCCCAGTATGCCGAGCAAGCCGTGGGATGGAACATGCTCGACCCGCGGCTTCACGGCTTGCTGGGCGTGATGTACTATCACAACAACCAGTTCGAGAAGGCGCTGCCCGAACTCAACCTGGCCATCGCCGGCGGCCAGACGGACCAAGGACCCGTGGCCGGCGTGCCCCTCGATCGGGGCACGGTGGGCGAGTACTACTGGACCTACGGGTTGGCCCTGGCCAAGCTCGACCGCTGCGAAGAAGCCGTGCCGCTCTTCCGCCTGGTGCTGGCCGGCATTCCGGATGACGAACTGGCGGTGGGCAACGCCACCGAAGGGCTGGTCGTGTGCAAAGAAATCTCGCCGACGGCCACGCCCAAGCCCTCTCCCTGAGCCATCATGAACCTGCGCGGTAACCGCTTCAGCCCGTTTCCGGAAGGCCCTCGCCTCCGCCTGGGGCGCGTGGCGATATACGCCGCGCTCATCGTTGCGGGCGCGGGGCTCTTCAGCCTGCTGGACAGCGGGCGCATCCAGCCGCTCTATTCGGCGACCCCGACGCCTACCCGCCCGGCCGCCTCGCACTTGGCTGAAGGCCAGGCCTTCTTCGATGCCGGCCAGTTGGATGAGGCCATCCTCGCTTACCAGCGAGCGCTCAGCCTCGACCCCGGCAACGCCGAGCTGTGGATCGAACTGGCGCGCATTCAGACTTATTCCAGCGATCTGGTGACAACCGACGCCGACCGTTCGGCGCGCCTTGGCGATGCACAGAAGTCCATCGCCAAAGCCCTTGAGCTCGCACCCGAAAACCCCACAGCCTTCGCCATCAAGGCGCTGGTGCTGGATTGGAGCGCCGATCCGGGGTTGGTGGGCGTGGAGCGTAGCTCGGCACTGCTCAACGAGGCTGCTCAATCTGCCGTCAAGGCGCTGCAACTTGAGCCGAACAACCCTTTGGCACTCGCCTTCATGGCGGAGGTCTTGGCCGATCAACTCAACTGGTCGCAGGCTCTCGACGTCGGCGAACAGGCCGTGAGCTTGGCGCCGCAGGTCATGGATGTGCACCGGGCGTATGCCAAGGTGCTCGAAAGCAGCGGCGACTACACCGGCGCCATCGACTCCTACCAGCGGGCCATCGCGCTCAACCCGAACTTGCCTTTCCTGTATCTGAGCATGGGGGCCAACTACCGCTACCGGCGCAAACCGCCCGACGACCCCAATGCCGCACAGCGCGACATTGACCTGGCTCTGGAAGCCTACTCCATGGCCGCGCGGCTCAACCCGAAGAACCCGCTGCCGTATCTCTCGATCGCCAGCACGTACGCCAATCAGGGCGAATTCTTCATCGCCGAGCGCAATGCGCAGAAGGCGCTGACCCTCGACCCGACCAATGCCGACATTTACGGGCGCCTGGGCGTGCTCTACTATCGCGCGCGCAACTACGAGGGCAGCCTGCCGGTGCTGCGCTGCGCCGTGCGCGGCTGCCCTTCCGCGGAGAACGAGGAAGGCCACCGCCTGGCCGGAGACGACCTGGTGCTGGACGTGACCGCGTTGCCGCTCTCGGCCAGTACGCTCAACTACTACTACACCTACGGCTCGGCGCTGGCCTACTTTGGTAGCTGCGCCGAGGCCCAAGAGATTTTCGCCGAGCTGCGCGCCTCGCCCTGGATCGACAGCGACGTGGAAGGCATTATCCAGGTCGGGGAGCGGATCTGCACTGGCGCCGCATCTACCTCCTCGGTCACACCCACCCCGTAGAATCGCAGCGCGCGGCGGAGAGTCCGCCGCGCGCGTCGCGCCATTCGTCTCAGCCTGCGATCGAGATCAGACGGCGGTCACCGACACGAAGACCATCGGCCGCCGCTTGGTTTCGGAGTAGAAGTACTCCGACAACGCATTCTCAACGCGCGTCTGCAGTTCACCCGCTCCGCCCCGTGCCACCGCCTCGCGAATTGTCTGCTCGGCACCCGCCAGGAGTTCGCCCGATTCGCGCACGTAGACAAAACCCTTGGAGATGATTTCCGGTTTCTCGGTCAGCGCTCCATTCGAGGACCGCACGCGGAGCTGCACCGAGACAAATCCATCTCGCGCCAGGAGTTCGCGCTCGCGCATCACGCTGGGGCCGATGTCGCCGACTCCGGTGCCATCCACGAAGACGTAGTTGCCCGGGACCCGATCGGCGAGGGTCATGCGCCCGTCGGCAAACTCGATTTGCGTTCCGTTCTCGACCACCGCCACGTTTTCCGCCGGGATCCCTAACTCGCGGGCAATCGCGCCGTGCTGTTTGAGATGGCGCAGTTCGCCGTGGATGGGGATGACGTGCTTGGGACGCACGAGGTGAATGAGCAGTTTCATCTCTTCGGCGGAGGCATGCCCAGAAACGTGCACAGGTGCGATCGGGTCGTAGATCACGTGCGCCCCGCGCTGGAAGAGCCGATTGATCGTGCGGTGTACCAACTCCTCGTTGCCTGGTATGGGGTGCGAGGAGAAGATGACCGTGTCGTCCTGCTCTAGTTCGAATTGGCGATTGCGACCGGAGGCCAGGCGGCCGAGGATCGACGACGGCTCACCCTGCGTGCCGGTGGTCATCAGCACCACCTTGGAGGAGGGCAAACGAAGCGCCTCCTCGATAGAGACCATCAAGCCGTCCGGAATGTCCAGGTAGCCCAGCTTCTGCGCCATACGTGCGTTTTCGACCATGCTCGTGCCCACCAGCGCCATTTTGCGGTTGTGGCGGTAGGCGGCATTGGCCGCCTGCTGGATGCGCGAGATGAGCGAGGCGAAGGTGCCGATGAGTATGCGACCTGGCGCGGCGCGAAAGACCTCGTCGAACGCTCCATCGACCACGCGTTCGGAGGGTGTCCAGCCTGCCTGGTCGGCGTTGGTACTGTCGGAGAGCAACGCCAGCACACCCCGCCCCGAGAACTCGGCCAGCTTGGCGTAGTCGGTGGGCCAGCCGTCGACCGGCGTGTGGTCGAATTTAAAATCACCCGAGTGGACAATGAGCCCGGCCGGCGTGGTGATGCCCAGGCCTACGCCATCCGGAATGCTGTGGCACACATGAAAAAACTCGATGCGAAACGGCCCGAGCGAGATCTCGCTGCCGGCCTTGACCGTTTGCAGGTGAGACCGGCCGGCCAGCCCGGCACGCCCGAGTTTGACCTCGAGCAGGCCACGGGTGAGGGGCGTGGCGAAGATCGGGGCATCGAACGCCTCCGCCACGTGGCGGATGGCACCGGTGTGGTCCTCATGGCCATGGGTGACGATGATGCCGCGTACATGGTCCTTGCGGTCGAGCACGGAGCGGTAGTCGGGGATGATGTAGTCGATCCCCAGCATGTCGTTTTCGGGGAACATTAACCCCGCATCCACGATCAGCGCATCGCTGGGCGTTTCGATCAGCATCATGTTCTTGCCGATTTCCCCCAGCCCGCCGAGCGGGATGATTCTGAGTTCAGCGTTCATACGAATTCCTTGTTTCCTTTCACG
>JBGOXY010000046.1:0-12797 GCA_041479415.1 Anaerolineae bacterium | reverse complement strand
CGGCCTGCAACACCAGTTGACCGATGCCGGCGCGCGTGAAGCGCCAGTAGTCTTCGGGACCCGGATGGTAACCGATCACAAACGGCAATTGCAGATACAACACTCCGTTCTTGGCTATCACGCGAGCCATCTCGCGCACGGCCAGGAATGGATCGAGGACATGCTCGATCGTCTCTTGCGAAACGACCAGGTGGAAAGTCCCGGCGGCAAAGGGAAGGGCCAGCGCATCGCCGACGACATGGGTGGACCACGCAGCGCGGCGATCAAGATTGACGACGCCCTGACCGAGGCGGGTGGCTCCGCTGCCCACGTTCAGGCGGCAACCCCCATCGGCCGCCGAGAGAACCCTCGTCAGCGCACGGCGCACGGCCCGTGAATCATTCTGGTCAGCATACACGCCGCGCACGAAGCGGGCCCGCCAGCCCGGCCGGTCATTCATGCGGGCCGCCCTTGCTCGCCTCTCGCCCCACTCCGCCAAAGGGCTCGACGAATTCCTGGCCGGGCGGCGAGATGTCCTTGCGCCGCACAGTCTTCCAGGCTGTGATGAGGATGATCCTCAGGTCGAGCCATAGCGACCAGTGGTCCACGTACCACGCGTCCAGTGCGAATTTCTCCTCCCATGAGATGGCGTTGCGGCCATTGACTTGGGCCCAGCCCGTGATGCCCGGCAGAACTTCCATGCGCCGCGCCTGCTCACGAGTATAGCGCGGCAGGTATTCCATGAGCAGCGGCCGCGGGCCAACCAGGCTCATTTCGCCGCGCAGCACGTTGACTACGCTCGGCCACTCGTCCAGGCTGGCCCGCCGCAGTAACCGCCCGCAGCGCGTCAGCCGCTGGGCATCGGGCAGCAACCGGCCTTGGGCATCGTGCGCATTCGTGAGGGTGCGAAATTTGATGAAGCGGAACGGCCGGCCGCCCAACCCCGGCCGAACCTGGGCAAAGAACAGCGGCCAGCCCATGCAGGCCCACACGATGACCGCGGTGAAGAGCATGACCGGCACGAGCACTATGAAGCCGATAGTGCCCAACACAAGATCGAGAGCGCGCTTGGCCGTTGGGACGCGCGGGGTGTTCCCGCGGTTATTCTCCGCAGGGGTCATGGCTTCTCCCACGGCCCATCGGCCAGTGTCGCGGTCCGCCGGCCCGACCGTACCACCACCACCTGCAGGAGTTGCTCAAGTAGCTGCGCCGCGAGCTCGCGGTCGTATCCGGCCTCGACGCACGCACGTCCGCGGCGGCCCATCTCACGCGCCTCGCGCGGATGCTCCGCCACCCAGCCTATCGCCTCGGCCAGGCGCGCCGCATCGCCGGGCGGCACGAACACTCCAGCTTCGGCCTGCTCCACCACCCGGCGGATCACCCCGTCGATGGCGAGGACCACCGGCTTCCCGGCGGCCATATAGTCGAACACTTTGTTGGGGAAGGTCGTGGCATACAGCGGCAGCGGTTTGAGGATCGCAATGCCGCAATCTGCTGCGGCCAACGCAGCGGGCATCTGGCTCTTGGCCTGGGCAGGCAGGAAGCGCACGTTTGCCAACCCGCGCGAGTCAGCTTCGGCCTCGAGCCGGGGCTTCTCCTTACCATCGCCGACAAACAGGATGACGATCTCGGGGTTCGCCTGCAGCTGCTGGGCCGCATCCAGAAGCACGCCCAGGTCGTTCGACATGCCATGCGCACCTGCATACATGGCGATGCATTCCCGTTGCAGGCCGTGCTGCGCGCGCCACGCGGTTCCATCCGCGCGCGGGTCGAACATGCGCGTGTCGACACCGTTTGGGATGAGGCTCAGGCGCGAACGGTCCGCGCCGGCGTGCTCCAAATGATCCGCAAACCCGGGTGAGTTGATGATGATCCGGTCGGCGTGTCGGTACAGGAAACGCTCGAGCCATCGGGAGAGAGCAATCAGCAGCGGATTGCGAAGAACCCCGACCTGAATGGCAAATGCCGGCCACAGGTCGCGCACTTCGAAAACCAGCGGCACGCGCTTGGTGCGCGCTAGCGCCCATGCGCTGGCCACCTGAAGCAGCGGCGGCGAGGTGCCCCAGACCACATCGACCCCACGCACTCGCCAACCCTCGACCAGGGACGACAAGATGAAGGAGAGGAATCCAACCGTCCGCGAGACGAAGCTGTGGGTGAAGCTGCCTGCCACCCAGCATCGACGCACCTCAACTCCCGGGATGAGAGTCTCGCGACGAACGGCCGTGAGCTTCTGGCCGGTTTGATACGACTGGGCGCTCGCCAGAATGGTCACCCGATGCCCGTTCTGGGCCAGCCGAGCCGCCAGTTCGAAGTGGCGCGTGCCGCCGGGATCATCCGGGCGAACGAAGACCTGGTGGACGAGAAGCACATGCATCTTTCGCACTACCCGGAACCCGAAGGGCGCGCGGACACACGCACCGAGGCAATCGGATCTGGTGAGCCGATCGGATTCAGTTCCACGGTGCCTGCCGAAAGAGAGAGGGTGCGGCCACTCGGGTCGACAAGTTTAGCGAGAGTCTCGTCTGGGCTCATGACCCAGATTGTAACGAACCTGGCCGGCAGAGAGGCCTGCATGCGCAGGGTCAAAGACAGTGCCGGCTCGCGGCTCGCGTAGCGCAGCGAACGCCAGCCGCGCACTTCACGCGGCAATGCCTCCTTCTCGCTGGCACCCAAAACATCGACCCCGGCGCGGACCAGGTTTACCTGCATGCCGGAGGATCCCCATACGGCGGCACGCGCCCGGCGATCCTTCCACAGACAGCCGAACTCCACCAGCCGGTCATCGGGATCCCCGCGCATCAAGGTGAGTTCGCCATCCGGCGTGAGCCAGTGCAAGCGCAACGCGTGCGCGCCCCCCCCCAGCAAGTCATCGACGATAATCCACGTCTGTCCGCCCAAGCCGACGAGCGCGCGGCGATGCAGGATGCCCAGCCGGCGGTAGCCCCAATGGGATGCGATCCCCAATGCGTAGCCTGCGCCGGCTTCCATGCGCTCGGCGCGCGCATTCTCCGCGACCCAAAGAAACCGGCCGACGCGCTCCATTTGATCACGTCCATCCACCACAACCGTGTTATGGACCCAACTGCCGGCCAGCGCGTTCTCCCACGGCGGATCACCGCCATAGAGATAGGTGCCCGCATCGCACGCAAAATTGAGATCGCCGCTCCACAAGTCGGCCTGCAACTGGTCCGCATGCGCTGGACGGTTGTGGAACCGCGCGCAGCGCAAGTAGCCGCGGCCGTCCTCAAACCGCAGCGCGATCATCCCACCGCGAGTACCGGCCCGCGGCACGGCAGGCTGAGACGCGTGCTGCGCTTCCTCCCCCGCGGGCAGCGAGCCCATCAGCCACAGCGCTTCTTCATCCCAAGGACCCGGCGCCAGCGTGCGATGCCCATCGCACAGGAGGCTGAGGGACTGAATGACCGGGCGGTAATCCTCGTAGGCACAGGTGGTCAGCGGGAAGACCAGCGACCCGTCGTTGTGCCCGAGGTTCGGCGCGCGGCCGGTTCCTTCATCAACGAGGGCGGCCATGCAGTCGCGCATCGCGCGCAGACGGGCGTAGGTCTCGCGCGGGAAGGGCCGCTCGTGCACTTCGCCCATGCGCACCGACCAGGCCAAAACCTGGGCGGCCAGGCGCTGATAGTTGACCGAGTGCTGGATGTAGCCACCCTCCGGCTCGATCTGACTTTTCGCCGCGGCGATCAGCATTCGACGACCGCGAGCAGCCCAGCGCCCGGCTTCGCGCATCCACGGAAACGCCAAGCCGAGCGTCCAGAGCGCCGCCGCTTCGCTCAGCACGTGATTGTTGCCTTGGGCCAGCCCGTAGGCCAGGCTGGCTTCAATCCGACGGCCATGCTCACGAAGCGCGATGGCCAGGCGAGATCGCTGCTCACGCCCGAGCGCGGAGGATCCCCACATTCCGGTCAGCGCGAAAACCCAGGCCATCGCCCGCAAGCCCACCTCCTGCGCCGAGATCCATTGCGGCCCCCCGTTCGGCGGGTTAGCCTGCAGCCACGAATCAACGAGGCGCGCGAATTGCTGGGCGGCTCGTTCTTCGCCCGTGGCGGCGTACAGCCTCGCTAGGCGGTAAGCGATCGAGAAACGAGAGGCCTCCCACAACCCCTTCGCGTCGCCGGTTGACCGCTCGGCGATAAAGGTCCAGTGCTTCGTAGCCTCCTGTTCGCGTTCGGTGAGCGGGTTGCGGTTCCATGCAGGCGGAAGGCCGAGGCTGCGAAAGGCGTCTTCCCACAGTCGGAAGCGCCCAGTGGAGGCCAGGACGGCCTCATCACTCAGCGTTTGCAGGCTCGGGCCCATCAACGCGATGAGCTGAGGGGCCAGCGCGCGCGCTTCACCGATAAACCGGCGCGGCGGCGCCTCGCCCGTCAGATAGCGACCCGCCTCCGCTTGCGCGCCCGGGCGGACAGCGTCTTCGAAACGCAAGGCATCCCACGCGCGCAGGGGGCTGCGGATGGCCACCAGCCCCGACCCGAGCTGGTAGCGATAGACCAGCCACCACAGGGGCTGCTCCAAGCCGACCGTGCGCAACGCGCCCCACAGCACTCGCAGCGAGATCACGCGGCCCGTTTTCTGCGCGAAGATAGGGGAGATCGCCTGGCGGCCGCCACGTCCTCCGGCGCTCGAGTTTCGAGCGACCGCGCCAGCGCGAATGTGGCCTGGTGAACGGCGACGATTTCGACCAGCGAGATGGGCGACGGCGCCCCGGAGGTTATCGATTGGATGAACGCACGCCACGCGGCGAGATGACCCTTATCCTGGCGCAGCCAATCGCGCTGGGTCTGGTGGCGGCCGTCTTCAAATGCCTGGAGCTTGCGGTAGTCGTCCAGGATGTAGGCCGAACCGCCGGCGAATACTTCCAGATACTCCTTGCCCATCCCGCGGTCGCCGGCGGCGGTGTAGGTGAAGCTGCCTACAGCCCCGTTGGCGAACTCGAGGGTGGCCACGAAGTTGTCCTGGTGGTAGCGGCCGAGGTCGGGCGAAGCATGGCAGAAAGCGCGCACCGGCAGCGCGCCGGCCAGGTAGGTAAGCAGGTCGACAAAGTGGCAAGCCTCACCCACGAGCCGCCCCCCGCCCTGACCCGCATCATGCAGCCAGTGGTCGAGCGGCAAATAGCCCGCGTTGACGCGCATGTGCAAGATTAGCGGCTCCGCACTCTCTGCCAGGCGGCGTTTCAGTCGTTGCACCATGGGCGCGAAGCGGCGATTGAAGTCCACCATAAGGTTGAGCTCGGGATGTGCCGCGGCCTCCGCGGCCACATCTGCAAGTTGTTCTTCGTCAAGCGCGAGCGGCTTCTCACAGAACACATGCTTGCCGGCGCGCAATGCGAGCAGCGTCTGCCGCGCATGTTCATTGTGGCGGGTGAGGATCGCGACGGCATGGATGCGCGGGTCACCCAGCGCGTCGCTTTCGTCGGTGGAGGCTCGCGCAAAACCATAGCGCTCCGCAGCCTGGCGCGCCGTGAGGCCGGAGGCCGACACGACCACCTCGCGGCGGACGTTCGAGAGGCGGCGCAGCGCGGGGAAGGTCACCATCGAGGCGAAGTTACCGCTGCCGAGGGCGGCGAGCCCCACCGAGGGAGTGCCTTCGCGAGCGCCGGCAGCCGGGCTAACCGGGATGGTCCGTTCAAGGGGCGTGATCCCAGCATAGGTGAACAACACCCCGAGCGGCGCGCGCCGTCCGCGCTCGCGGACGAGCGCGTAAGCGCGGGCCGCGTGGTCGATCGAATAGGTGTTAGAGACGAGCGCATGGCTGTCGAGCTTGCCGTGCGCCATGAGCTCGAGCACGGCTTGCATGTTGCGGTTCTCGGTCCAGCGCACGTACCCGATCGGATAGTCGAGCCCGGCTTCCTCGTAGAGCGGGTCGTATCGCCCCGGGCCATACGAGCGCGAGACGATGAACGAGACCTCGCGTTCGTAGTACGGCTTGCGCGGCAGGTTCATCCCCACCGCGCCGACCGCCACCACCACGCCGCGATCGCGCGCCACGCGACCGGCCAGCTCGACCGGGTCGCTGGAGGATGTGTCGGCGCAGATGAGCACCGCATCGAAGCCACGGCCGGCTGTGAAGTTGAGCGCGGCGCGTTCCGCACGCGCGCGCACGGCAGCCCCTTGCGCGCCGAGCGTCTTGGCCAGCCCGACGCGGGTTGGGTCGAGATCGATGGCGAACACGCGGCAGCCGCTCGCAGCGGCAATCTGAACCGCCATGAGCCCGAGCACGCCCAGACCGATGACCAACACGTCGGTGCCCACGCCCGCGCCCGCAAGTCGAAATCCATGCAGTGCGATCGCCCCTAACGTGGTGAAGGCCGCGGCCTCCAGATCGACCGACGGCGGGACTCGAGCCGCGAGGTTGACCGGGATGATGGCGAATTCGGCATGCACCGCATGCCCGCCGCCGGCGCAGGCGACGCGATCGCCCGGCGCATACTCGTGCACCCCTCGGCCGACCTCGACCACCGTCCCACTCGAGGCGTAACCCAGCACCATGGGTTTCCCCAGGCGGATCGTCACCGCTGCCAGCGTAGTCAGCACACCTTCGCGGCGTGCTTTGTCGATGGCCTGGCGAACCAGGTCCGGGCGCGAGCGCGCCTTGCCCGCCAGGCTGCGCGCGGCGAATTCCACGACCATGCGCTCGGTTCCCACCGACACCACCGACGCGGCGGTGCGGATGAGGATTGTGCCCGGCCCAGGGCGCGGCACGGGGACCTCCACAATCTCGGTTTTTCCCGAGCGCAGATTCTGGACAATCTGTTTCATGCGCGACCCCTTCTTTTCCCAAGTGCGTGGACCCGTCAGCCGCGGTGAGCGGATGACGAGTGCACTGCATCCTCGTAGAAGCGCCGAATCGCGGGGCGGACCGCCTGCGCATCGCCCCGCTCCGCGACCAGCCGGGCATTGACTTGCGCGGCATGCTCTCGCAACGCGCTCGACCGTGAAGCTTTGATCACCGCATTCGCCAACGCATCCTCGTCACCCGCAGGCACGAGCAGCCCGTTCTCGCCGTCTTGGATCCACTCACGCAGCGAAGCCAGGTCGCCCGCGATCGGGAAGCATCCGCACGCCATCGCTTCGAGCAAAGTGTTCGGCGTGCCGTCGTGCGTTGTGACCGAGAGCGAGGCCTGCGCACCTTGGAAGAGCTCGGCCATCTCGCCGGGTGCGAGGGACGGTAAGAGCCTGACGTGTTCCCCGATCCGCAGCCTGCGCAGCCAATCGGAGGCCAGCCTCGAACCGGCCATCCCCACGCACAAGAAATAGGCCTTCGGGATCTCGCGGACTATCCGCGGAATCGATTTGAAAAAGGTGTCGCTGCGGGCATAGCCGCGCAGCCCGCGCGGGTTCACAAACACGGTGGCCTCGGCCGGCAAACCCCAACGCAGGCACCAATCCGGCGGGGGCGATGCCGGGTGAAACACCTCCGCGCGGAGGCCACCGTTGCCCGGGGCAACTAGCCTCGGGCGGGTTGGCGTGAAGCCCCATCGCGCAGCGAGCATGAGATCCCGCTCGCAGTCCGCGTGCAATGCATCGACGTCGCCCAACGACCGCCGGGTCCAGGCCGCCATCATCGGTGAGGCGGGCGCATGCAACGTGAAATCGTTGCCCCAAATCGACACGGCTGTCGGCACCGGCGCTGTGCGGTCACCGCGCGCGGCCAGGGCAACCATCCCTTCCAGCGGAAGGCGCAGCGCGTGGACCAGGTCAGGCCGAGTTTCGCGAACGATGTTTTCGAATCGCTTGGCCTGCCGGCCGATCCACCACGGCGCAACCCAGTGCAACGCGATAGCGGATACCCCGAGTGAAGCCGCCGAGCGCTGGGTGACAGTGGGTGCGGCAACCTGCCCCCGCGCGCGGCGCGGCTGCGGGATGAGCGGCAGGCTGTGAAAGGAGGCCAGCCCATCTACGGGCGGCTCGCTCTGGGCTCGCGAGGAGACCAGGTGAACCTCATGCCCGTCCTCGATACGCCCGTAAATCCAGGAGCGGGCGATAGGGCTGCGCCCGTCGGCGAGGAAAAGGATGCGCATGATGGGTCCGCTGCCCGAGGCGCCAGGCTGCCCGGCGCGCTATCCTTCCCGCGGAGCGGCTGAGGTGGGCCCCGTCCGAGGCGAGCGGGCCTTCAACGACCAGACCTCGCGTATGGCCGAAACGAATCCCTCCCCCATTCGCTCGAGGGTTGCCTCGCGCTCGACGATAGTCAGCGACATTTCACCCATCGCTCGCAGCCTGGCCGGGTTGGCCATGGCCTCCTCAAGAATCATCGCTAGATGGTCCTCGTCTCCCGGCAGCAGCAACCATCCGTTGAGACCCGGCTGCACCAGGTCTGCCTGGCTGCCGTCGGCCTCCGCCACCGCCACCGGTTTGCCGTAGGTCAGTGCTTCCTGAAGCGCCAGCCCGCCGGTCCCGGGCATGACGAACAGGTCCGCCACGGCAAAGCAGATGCCCAGGTCGAGCCCGAAACGTTCACCCACGAATCGCGCGCGCGGGAGGATCTCTTCGGCAAGGGCCTCCAGCCGCGCGCGGTCCGGGCCATCGCCGACGACCAACAGCTGCACTGGGCGCGCCTGGCGCGCGCACGCCCGCAGGAGCAGGTCCACCCGTTTGCGCGGTTGCAGCCGACCGACGAAAAGAACGACTGGCCCCGCGCCCAGGTCAAGCTCCTCGCGCCAGCGAAAGAGCAAAGTCGCATCCTCGACCAACATGCGGGTGACGCGGCGGGCATCGCCGGGTTGGACAGCGTTGGGTGCGACAAAGACGCGATCTTCCGCGAGACCTAGGCCGGTGAATAGACGCGCGCCTGCCTTGCTGTACGTCACCAGGCCGTCGAACGAGCGATAGTAGTTGAGGAGAAACGGTGCCCAGCTAGATCCCTGCCGCGCGCGGCGCGCGGGCCCAAGCGTCCAGCCGATCACCAGCCGGCCTGTGCTGCGCATGCGCCACAGCGCCACCAGGTTGCTCAGGTACCCCGGGTTGGCTTCAAGAACGAGCACTTGCGGCACGAAGGCTGTGAGCCAACGCTCCAACCCGCTTTGCCACAAAAGGTATTGCCTCTCCCCGCCCAGGTAACGATTGCGCCCGCGCACCCAGGGGCACTCACCCAGCTCGTTGGCCTCAGCCACCGCCTCGTCCCTTCGCGGCCTCCCTGAGAAAACCTGCAGGCGCGTGCGCGGCATGCGCTCCGCCAGGTGCTCGAAGAACGGCGCTCGGTATGTGGGAATGACGCGCTGCTGAAAACCAATACGGTCGGGAAGAGACTCGTCCTCACTCATCGTGCGCCCAGCTTTCCTTTGCCCCGCGAGCTGCGCCATCGCCCCCTGCACAGGCTACCGGCCAAGCACCTCTCGGTAGCGCGCCGCTATTTGCGTGATGTCGTGGCGAGCGGATGCGCCGAGCCGCGCCCTGCGTGACGTGCCCGCCCAATCGCGTGAAATGCGCAACCCGCCTTCGCCAAGTTGTTCCAGGTTGGCAGGCGCCTGCAGCTTCCACACATCGCCCGCGTAAGGCAACACCTGCCCTTCGTCCGGGTGCACGAGCTCGGCCAATGCGCCCGTATCGTACCCTAGAACGGGCAGCCCCGCCGCCATGGCTTCGATCACCGAGTTGGGGCACGGCGGGTTGAGTTCCAGCGAAAGCTGCATCACCGCGCGCGATTGCCAGCCCGCGATCTCCTCCGCGGCGACATGGCCGCGGAACTCCATCCCTTCCTCGCGCACGGCCTCCATATGGAAGAAGGAGGCCACGCGGCCAAAGACGAGGGTGCGCTCGATCACCTCCCGCGCTCGCAGTTCACGGTGCGCTGCACGCAAAATGGCAGCCGACGCGTGGTCCAGACGGACTGCACCTTCGACCACCAGCAGTACCGGCGCCTGCGGCGCGGCGCGCGCGTGGGCTGGGCCCAAGGGCACGCCATTGTGGATCACCGTCGCAGGCCGCGGCGAAGGGCCAAACCAGCGGTGCCACCAATCGCGCACGAACGCGCTCTGGTAGATGATGCGAGTCGCGTAGCGCGCACGCACAAGGCGCAGCAGCAAGTTGCGCACTTCGGAGGTGACGAAGTATCCCGGTGGAACGGGATGCACGCGGTGGATCCAGTTGATCCCGTCCAGCCGCTGCACAATGGGGATGCCGTCACGGCGGCAGCGTTCCAGGCCGCGCCAGTTGCGGGTGGCAGCGAAAACCAGCACGGCCTGCAGCGGACGCTCATCCAAGTCGTAGGTGAGCTGTAGGCCCTCGGCCTGCAGGACGCGCGCCAGGCGCGCCTGAAAAGACCCAGGGCCTCCGCTGGCAACACGCGGATAGAAGCAGACCCTCATGGAATGGGTGGCGGGGAGCCCGTCTCCGGTGGTCGCGAGCTCGAGCGGCGTGGCCAGAACAGCATCAGCACGAAGGTGAGCAGGCTGAGCGAGACTACCCCGGCGAGAACCGGAATGGCCGAGGAGCGAATGGCCAGCCAGTAACGCGCGATGTACCACAACGTCATGGCGATGCAAGCCACGGCAAACGGTACCGCAATGCGCGCCAGCCATGGGCTGCGTGTCTCACGCCACCGCCAGTAACCCCACGCCGCGAGCAACGCCATGGGGGCAAGTACGAACAAACGGTAGCGAGGGTTATCCCACTGGTCACCGAGGGCGCGGTACGAAGCGATGGCCGCGACGATCCAGAAGATCAGGCTGGCGAATGCTTCGAAGCGACGTGCCTTGAGCCCGCGCAGTGCCGACAGTCCGCCGTAAACAAGAAGCGGCAGGAGGACGTACCACCCCGTGGCGCGCAACAGCCCGAGCACCTGCCAGATGCCTCCGCCGGATTTCTCCACATTGCGGAAACCGATGGCGGCCGGCAGGAGGGGCTGCAACAGCCCGTACACGCCGGCCACAACGAATGCAATCTGGCGCGGCATGCGCTGCATGAGCGTCTCGAACAAATCGGTGCCCGGTGCTGCAAGCATGCGGTCGAACTCGGTCCACGCCTGGCCGAATAGGAACTTCCACTGAATGAGCCAGACGTTGAAAGAGTCTGGAATGATCTCGGCTTCGGCGAGGTAGTGCAGGACCGGCAGAACCACGACGACCGCCGCCAAGACACCCAGCAGGATGCGCCCGCTGGTCGTCCGCCAATCGGCCAGCCAGACGGCTGCCAGCAGCAGCACCGCCCCGGCCAAAATCCCGAACTGGAACGAAACGCCGATCGTCATCACCAGTGCCGCGAAGGCAAGGACGAGCCCGCCCCGCCGGCTGATCGAGAACAGGGGCGGCTCCGACGCAGATGTTTGGCGTGCGCCGACCACGAACACAGCGCTCACGCCCCACAGCATGAAGGCGAGCAGGAGCGCGAGGTAGCCCTGCTGCAGATGCGATGAACCGATGACGACGGCCTCGGGATAGAGTGCAGTAATAACCGCGGCACCCATGGCCACTGGCCGCGACGCGTGCAGGCGAGCCAAATGATAGACCGCCAACACCGTCAATGAGGTGGCGCAAGAAGCCAGCAATCCCAACAGCATCGGCCGCTGGAAGTCCGGACTGAACGCGCGATAGGCCACCACAGCCAGAAACGTGATTCCGCCGGTGTTGTCGCCATGCCCGCGGGCGAAGGCGGATACGGCCGGCGTATCGCTTTGGGCCCGGTCCCACGCGAGTTGCGACGCGTTGTAGGCGTCGGTGGCAATGAACCCGGCCTGCTGCTCTGGCGAGCTGTATCCCCAGGTGCGAAGCGCAACGGGCCAGAAGACGACCGAAGCCACGCGGACGAGGAGCGCAATCCAAACCCAGCGCCGGAGCCAGGCACCCTCACCGCCGCCGGGTGCGAGCCATCGCAGCGCAGCAGCGACGAGCGCGCTGAACGCGACGACCGGCAACAAGAAGGAGGCGAAATTCGGCCAGTAGAACTTGGGCCAGAACCACGTCGCGCCCCACGAAGAATAGCTCTGCGTTGCGGCAAGAATGCTCGTGGCCACAAGTATCGCGGCGACAAAGATCAGCCACGTGCGCGTGGGTTTCCGCGTGTCGGCAGCAGGGGGTAGCGATCCGTTGGGGGAAGCGAGGCTCACGAGTGGTCTATCCTTCACTCACACTGGTTTGGCGCAGTAACGCATCCACGATGCGGGCGGCCGCATGACCATCGCCGTACGGATTGACGGCCTGCGCCATCGCCGCATAGGCTTTGCCATCGGTCAGCAGCCGGGTCACTTCCCGTTCAATGGCGGCCTGGTCGGTGCCCACCAGATGCACCGTGCCCGCGGCCACACCTTCCGGGCGCTCGGTCACTTCGCGCATGACCAGCACCGGCTTGCCCAGACCAGGAGCTTCTTCTTGCACCCCACCCGAGTCCGTGAGCACCAGAGTGGAGCTCTTGAGTAAGTTTACCATCGGCAGGTAGTCGAGCGGCGGCAGGAGCGTGATCCCCGGGGCCTGGCTCAACATCTCGCGCACCGGTCCGTCCACATTCGGATTGAGGTGGACAGGGTATACGAAATGCACTTCGGGTGCGAAGCGCGCCGCGAGCGAGAGCAGGGCGCGGCAAATGCGTTCGAGCGGCGCACCGAAATTCTCGCGGCGATGGGCGGTGACCAGCACCAGGCGCGCCTCGCGCGGCAGGCCCGCCAGCGGGCTGTGCTCCCATTCGAAGGGCATCGCCGCGGCCAGATGGAGCGCATCGATCACCGTGTTGCCCGTGACAAGAATTCGCTCGTCGGAGATACCCTCGTGCAGCAGATTCTGGCGCGCATGCTCAGTCGGGGCGAAGTGCAGGTCGGCCACCACGCTGGTCACCCTTCGGTTGATTTCCTCGGGGAAGGGTTGGTACTTG
>JBGOXY010000045.1:0-12917 GCA_041479415.1 Anaerolineae bacterium | reverse complement strand
GGTTGAAGAACCCTCGGTTGTGGCGGGCGCCTCCTTCATGGCGCGTTTGGCGCGTGAGGGAGGAGGCTTCATCGCCTCGACCAGCGCCCCCGAGATGATCGGCCAGGTGCAGATTCTCGACGTCAGCGATCTGCGAGCTGCGCGCCTGGCGCTCCTTGAACAGCGCGAGCGTATTCTGGCCGCGGCCACGGCCGCCGACCCGGTGCTCGCTCAACTCGGCGGCGGCGCGCGCGATCTCGAAGTGCGGCTTATCCCGGCCTCGCCCGCAGGGCCCTTCCTCGTCGTGCATCTCATCATCGACACGCGCGACGCGATGGGCGCCAATGCGGTCAATGGCGCATGCGAGGCCATTGCTCCGATGCTGGAAGAGATCACCGGCGGGCGCGTTCTGCTGCGCATCCTGTCCAACTTGGCCGATCGCCGCTTGGCGCGCGCACGCTGCAGCATTCCGTCGCGCGCGCTGAGCTTCGAGGGTTACAGCGGCGACACGGTGCGCGACAGGATCGTCGAGGCCTATGCCTTCGCCGCGGCCGACCCCTATCGGGCGGCCACGCACAACAAGGGCATCCTCAACGGCGTGGACGCAGTGGCCATCGCCACCGGCAACGACTGGCGCGCAGTGGAGGCTGGAGCTCACGCCTACGCCGCCCGCTCGGGCAGCTACACCTCGCTCTCCTCGTGGGGGCGTGACGCCAAGGGCAACCTGGTGGGAACGCTCGAGATGCCTCTGGCGGTGGCCACGGTCGGCGGGTTCACACGTGTGCACCCGCTCGCGCGCCTGGCACTCAAGATTCTGGACGTCCAGACGGCGCGCGAGCTGGCCGAGGTGGTGGTGTCGGTTGGCCTGGCACAAAACCTGGCGGCGCTGCGAGCCTTGGCCACCGAGGGCATCCAGCGCGGGCACATGACATTGCACGCGCGACAAATCGCCCTGGCCGCTGGCGCCAGCGGCGACCAGGTGGAGCGCGTCGCGGCACAGCTTGTCCGCGAGCAGGCTATCCGCCTGGATCGGGCCCAGGCGATACTCAGAGAGTCCGGCGCGGCGCGCGGCTAACACGTCGCGCCTGCAACCGAGGGAGTGCGAGTGACGGAACGGGCACACACACCGGCGACACCCGGCGAGGGCAACGCAGCCCCCCGCCCGGCACGCATCATGCGCCCTACCCGCGCCGTCGGGCTGGTGGGCTATGGCGCCTACGTGCCGCGCCTGCGCTTGCCGGCCAAGGAAGTGGCGCGTGTGTGGAGCGAAGGGGCCGCCCTCCTGCCCATCCGCGAGAAATCCGTCCCCGGCCTGGATGAGGATGTGATCACCATGTCGATCGAGGCCACGCGCAATGCGCTGGCCCGTGCGCAGATCCCGGTGGAAGAGATCGGCGCGCTGTGGGTCGGGTCCGAGTCGCATCCGTATGCGGTCAAGCCGACCTCCACCGTTGTCGCGGAGGCCATTGGCGCCGTGCCATACCTTCTGGCCGCCGATTGGGAATTTGCATGCAAGGCCGGCAGCGAAGCGTTGCAGGCCGCGATCGGCATGGTCGGCGCGGGGATGATGCGCTATGCCATCGCCGTCGGCATGGACACAGCCCAGGCCCGTCCGGGCGATGCACTCGAGTACACCGCCGGCGCGGGCGGTGCAGCTTTCATCGTCGGCCCGCAGGAGGAGGCCCTGGCCGAGATCGAGGCCTCCCTCTCATTCGTCACCGACACGCCGGATTTCTGGCGCCGCCCGGGTGCCAAGTATCCCCAGCACGGCCAGCGCTTCACCGGCGAGCCGGCCTACTTCCGGCATGTCACGACGGCCGGGCGGGAACTCATGCAGGCCCTCGGCCGGACGCCGGCCGATTATCGCTTCGCCGTGCTGCATCAACCGAACACCAAATTCCCGCAGCGTGCTGCAGAACTCTTGGGCTTCAGCCCGGAGCAGACCCGCGCCGGCCTTTTGGTGCCGGAGATCGGCAACACGTATGCCGGCGCCGCGCTCCTCGGCCTGACAGCCATCCTCGACGAAGCCGAGGCTGGCGATCGGGTGCTGCTGATCTCGTTTGGCTCGGGGGCCGGCTCGGATGCCTTTTCGCTACAGGTCACGCCGCTCCTGGCGGAGCGCCGCACGGCAGCGCCGCGCACGCGCGATTACATCGCCCGGCGCAAAGAGATCGATTACGGCGTGTACGTCCGCACCCGCGGCAAGCTTAGCATGTAGACATTTGCGGCGGCCGGGGCTGCTCTGCCGGGTCCGCCCATGAGGAGAAAACGTGATGGACATTCCGCGCAACTGGCGACTGAGAACTCAACGCTACGCACTGGTCGGCGAAGAGTGCGACCACTGTCACAGCAAGATCTTCCCCCCGCGCGACATCTGCCCGGACTGCGGGCAGGAAGCCAAGGCGCACTTCGCCTTCAGCGGCAAGGGGGAGGTCTATTCATTCACTGTGGTGCACGATCCACCGACCGGCTACGAGGACCAGGCGCCGTATGCCATCGCGTTGGTCAAGCTGGAGGAGGGACCGATCGTCACCGCCCAGCTGACGGATGTCGATAGTGCGCAAGTGGCGATCGGCATGCCGGTGGAAATGGTGACGCGCAAACTGCGCGCCGAGGGCGATGAGGGCCTGATCCACTACGGCTACAAGTTCCGCCCGACTCTGGCCCGCGCCTGATGCCATCCAGAGCCTCAATCCGACCAAGGGTGGGTTGAAACGATGCGTCCGGTGGCAGTTCTCGGGATCGGTCAGACCGCGGTGGGCGAGCACTGGGAGCGCTCGCTGCGCGACCTAGCCACCCAAGCGGGGCTGGCGGCGATGCGCGACGCGGGCCTCGAGCACGTGCAGGCCGTGTTCGTCGGCAACATGCTCTCGGGCCTGTTGACCCGCCAGGAGAACCTCGGGGCGCTCGTGGCCGATTGGCTCGGGCAGTTGCCCGCAGAAGCATTCAAGATTGAGGCGGCCTGTGCTTCCGGTGCCGCCGCCTTTCGGGTGGCGCACATGGCCGTCTCGTCCGGCGAAGTGGACGTGGCCCTGGCGGTGGGCGTCGAGAAGATGACCGACACCACCAGCGGCGAGACGACCGCCGCATTGGCCACCGCCTCTGACGCCGACTACGAACTGGTACATGGGGTGACCTTCGTCGGGCTTAACGCGCTCGTGATGAGGCGCTACCTGCACGAGTTCGGCTGGAAGCACACGGACTTTGCCCCGTTCTCGATCAATGCCCACGCCAATGGTGCCCGCAACCCCAACGCGCGGCTGCAAGAGCCGATCAGCGAACGCGACTACACCCGCGCCCGCATGGTGTGCGATCCGATCAACTTGCTGGATGCTTCGCCCATCGGCGACGGTGCGGCGGCAGCGGTGCTCGTTCCGGCCGAGCGAGTCTACGACCGTCCGCGGGCGCGCGTGCTCGTGGCCGGCTCGGCCAGCGCCACCGATACGCTGGCCGTTCACGATCGCAAGGATCCACTCTTTCTCTCGGCGGCCTATCACTCGGCGCGCAAGGCCTATGCCCAAGCCGGGCTCGAGCCGGCGCAGATCGACTTCTTCGAACTGCACGACGCCTTCAGCATCATGAGCGCGCTCTCGCTCGAAGCGTGCGGGTTCGCCGAACGCGGGCAGGGGCCACGCCTGGGGCTGGAGGGGCGCATCCGCTTGCAGCAGGCGCTGCCCATCTCCACCCAGGGCGGGCTCAAGGCTCGCGGCCACCCGGTCGGGGCCACCGGTATGTACCAACTGGTGGAGGTCGTGCAGCAACTGCGCGGCGAAGCCGGCCCTAACCAGCTCGAGCGCGCGCGGGTGGGCATGGCCCAGAACATCGGCGGCTCGGGCGCGATGATTGCCACCCACATTCTGCGCGTGGCCTGACTCCTCCTTTCCGTCCCTTCGTCGCTCAACAACCTCTCTGGCATGCCTCGTGCACCTCAAGTACGCGGGGCCTCCGGCGCGTCTCCTGAGTAATGCCTCGCCTCGGCGGGCGCGGCCCTGACCAAACCCGCTGGAGGAAGTCATGGGAGCCTCACGGGAGACGCGCCTCGCCCCCTGGGCCGCGCGCGACCGATTGGTTGCGGCGCGATAGTGCTTGTGCTAGGATTGACCGTTGAACTCGTGCCGTCCTGCGCGGCGGCAGGCGATCCGCAAGGATCCAGGGAGGACTCGATGTCGAAAGCTATACGCCAGGTCATTCTGCTCGCCGCCGTGGCGGCTCTCGCGGCGTGCACCCGTTCGGTCGGGCCGGGGGGGCCGACCAGCGCGGCCACGACGGTGCTGGGTGCCACCTCGCCAGCGGAAGCCACGATGAACGCCATCCGCTCGGCCTTCCTGACCCAGACGGCTCAGGCCCACGGCGCCACACCGCTTGTGGCCGCCACGCCGACCTTCGTCTCGTTGGCCACCCTGCCGGTGACGCAGGCGGCCACCTCTGCGGCGACGGTCGTCGGCGCTTCACCCACCGTGCGCCCGCTGGTTACAGCCACCTTCCCGGCCATTCCCACCGCGACGCCCGGCGTGCCGGCCTCCTACACGCTCAAGCAGGATGAATTCCCGTATTGCATTGCACGCCGCTTCAACGTGGACCCGGAGGAGTTGCTCAGCCTGAACGGCCTGAGCCGCACCTCGCTCTATTACGAGGGTCTGGCGCTGCGCATCCCACAAAGCGGCGTCAAGTTCCCCGGGGCGCGTGCGCTCGTCGCGCACCCGGCTACCTATGTCGTCAAGTCGGGCGAGACGATCTACTCGATCGCCTGCATGTACGGCGACGTCGACCCGAATGCGCTTATCTTGGCCAACAGCCTGACCTCGCCGTATACCGTGACCCCTGGCTCAACGATCCGCGTTCCGTAGCCTCCGTCAAGGGGCAAGGGCAACCTTGCCCCTTCTTCTTTCATCATCCCGCAGAGCCGGCGGCGGCTCGGGAGGGGCTCCGTGGCGATCTCCGTACTCTCCTCCGACTCCCTGTATGAAGGACAGGCGGTGACGCTGCGCGCCGACCGCATCCGCCTGGAGAACGGCCACGAGACCCTGGTCGAGGTTGTGCGCCATGCCGACTCGGTGGTCTTGGTGCCGGTCGACGATCAGGGGCAGGTGTGGTTCGTGCGCCAGTATCGCCACTCCGTCGGGCGCGACCTGCTGGAACTTCCGGCGGGCACGCTGCGCGGCGGCGAAAACCCTGGCACCTGCGCGGCGCGAGAACTGCGCGAGGAAACCGGTATGGGTGCACGCGATGTGTTCTCGATCGGCGCCTTCTACCTGGCGCCCGGCTACGCCACGGAATACATGCACGTTTACCTCGCGCGCGGCCTCTTCCCCGACCCGCGCCCTGCCGATGAGGATGAAGTCATCACGGTCGAGGCCGTGCCGCTCGAAAAAGCGCGTACCTGGATGCACGGCGGCACGCTCCAAGACGCCAAGTCCATCGCGGCTCTGGCGATGGCACTCCCCTACCTCAGCCTGTGAGCCCTGTGCGATGATTGATCCCCAGCTCGTCCGACCACGTTTCCCGGCTCTGGCCTCGGGCGCCGTCTTCTTCGACAACCCGGGCGGCACCCAAATCGCGCAGCCGGCGCTCGACCGCATGGTCGAGTACCTCGAGCGCTCGAATGCTAATCACGGGGGCGCCTTCCGCACGAGCCGCGAGTCGGATGCGCAGGTGGAGGCGGCCCGCGCGGCGGCGGCCGACTTCCTGGGCGCCGCCCGGCCGGAGGAAATCATCTTCGGCGCCAACATGACCACCCTCACCTTCCATATGAGCCGCACGCTGTGCCGGCGGCTCGGCCCGGGCGATGAGATCGTCGTCACCCGTCTCGACCACGACGCCAACATCGCCCCCTGGGTGCTGGCCGCGCAGGAGCGGGACGTCGTGGTGCGCTGGGTAAATTTCCGGCCCCAGGATTGCACACTCGACATGGACGAGCTGGCGCGGCAGATCACGCCGCGCACCAGGATCGTGGCACTGGGTTATGCCTCCAACTCCGTCGGCACAATCAACGATGTGGCCCGCGCCGTCGAGTGGGCGCATGCCGTGGGCGCCCTGTGCTACGTGGACGCGGTGCACTACGCCCCCCACGGGCCGATCGACGTCGCAGCCATCGGATGCGACCTGCTGGTGTGCTCGGCTTATAAGTTCTTTGGCCCGCACCTCGGCCTGTTGTACGGACGCTACGACCTCTTGCAGGAATTGCCCGCCTACAAAGTGCGCCCCGCTCCCGACCAACCGCCGCATAAGTTTGAAACCGGCACCGGGAATTTCGAGGCCATCGCCGGCCTGGGGGGGACGATCGAGTACTTGGAGTGGCTGGGGAGCACGTGCGGCCAGGAGTATGAGGAGAGCATGGTCACCACACTGAGCGGGCGACGCAGGCGCCTGCGATGCGCGCTCTCGGCTATTCGCGCCTACGAGATTGACCTTGGGCGCTACTTGATCGAGCGCCTGCAAGCGATCGATGGATTACGGATCTACGGCCTACAAGAGGCCGCCCGCCTCGACCGGCGCGTCCCGACGGTCTCCTTCACACTGCGCGGCCATGCTCCGCGCGCCGTGGCAGAGGTCCTGGGCCAAGCGGAGATCTATGCCTGGGACGGCAATCATTACGCGCTCGAGGTCACCCAGCGCCTCGAAGTGGAGTCCAGCGGGGGGATGGTGCGCGTCGGCCCGGTGCACTACAACACGCGCGCCGAGGTAGACCGCCTGGGTGAAGCGCTCGAGTCGTTGAGCCGTGAGTGAATCCGCCGCCGGGGTGGGACCTGCGCGCCTGCAGAGATTGACGTAGAATTCTCGACAGTCCGCGGGAACTTGATCGCCGGAGAGGGGGTCGGTGGAAAACCGCCGGCCCGTCGGCCAAGTGCCAGATGAGCGCGACCCGCATCACAACTTCTGAACGTCCTCGATTGCTCTTCGTGGGCCCGGCTGCGGCCCTCTCCCCGAAGGCCTCGCGCCTTCTCGAGCAGAGCGGTCTCACCGTGCGCCTCCTCCCGCCGGCGCGCTTCCGCCAGCGTCTGAGCCCGCGCGCCGGCAGCACAGGCGCCCCCCTCCCGCGTCAGAATGCGGGAGGTCCGCCGGCCATCTCGTTGTACGCGCCGCCGCCGATTTCGGGCGAGCATATTCAGGCTGCACTTAACGACCAGAGGCGCCGGCTTGGGGTGGAACTCCGCCGTGCGATCGAGGCCGGGGCGGGCGTTCGTCTTGCAGCGGTCGTGTTGAGCGAGGCCGAGGGCGCGTCGCACCGCGTGCTGGCCGCGCGCGGCCCTGCCGCCAAGGTCTTTCCCGCCCGCGTGAGCGAGGCGGAATTCCCTGTGCTCGTGGCCGCCGAGAGGCTGGAAGCCGGGCTGGTTGTGTCCGACCTTGAGCGCGCCGCCCCCTGCCCGCTGGCCTCGGCCATCGGCGCGCGCGCCTTGTTTCTCTTCCCGCTCGACCTGAGGCGCAGGCTGGGTTACCTGCTCATTGCGTGCGACAAGCCCGGGCTTCCGGATATCGCTCATCTGGGGGTCTTCGTCCAGTTGGCCGCTTCCCTGCGCGCCATCACCGACGCGGCCGCGCTCGCGATCCAGTTGGCGGCCACCCAGGCCCGTTACCGCAGCCTGCTCGAAACCATCCCATTCCTGATGGTGCTGCTCGCCGACGACGGGCGAGTGCTTGAGCTCAACCGCCACATGCATGCAGAACTCGAGCGCCAGGGGCTCGACCCGGCCCAGGTGCTTGGGCGCAACGCACTCTCCGACCCCAACGTGCCGGAGAGCGTCCGCACCCTGCTGCGCGATTCGCTTGAGCGACGCACGCCGCTCTCGGCGGAAAAGGTGGACCTGGCCATGCCGCGCGGCCAGGAGACGCTGCGTATCCACAGCGTGCCGCTGCCCGACCTGGCGCGCGCCAACTGGGGCCTGATGGTCATCGCGGAGGTGACCACGCGCTATTCTCTGATCACCGCCGAGGCCGAACGCACCGAGCGCCTGGCCGCCATCGGGCGGGTGGCCGCATCGCTCGCCCACGAGATCAACAACCCGCTGCAATCGCTGCGCGCCCATCTCGAGCTCATCCGCCGCTACCGCTTGAGCCCGATGGAACGCGAGCAGTCGCTGCGTATTCTTGAGGGCGAAGTGGAACGGCTGGATGAGATCACCCGCCGCATCCTGGGCTTTGCCCGCCCCACGCCGGACGTGCTGCAGCCGGTGTCGATCTTGGGGGTGATCGAACAGACTCTGGCCCTCAGCCGCAACTACCTGCAGAACCAGAACGTGGAGTTCGTCATTTCGGCACCCAAGGCGCTGCCCCCGTGCATGGCCTCGCCGGGGCAGCTGATCCAGGTCTTCCTCAACATCATTCTCAATGCGGCGCATGCCATGCAAGGCGAGGGCAAGCTCGAGATCCGCGTGCGCACGCGCGGGGAGATGGTGGAGCTGACCTTTACCAACAGCGGGCCGCCCATTCCGGCCGAATCGCTGCCGCACCTTTTTGAGCCCTTCTTTACCACCCGCGCCGAAGGCACCGGCCTCGGCCTGAGCGTCTCCCACACTATCCTGCAGCGACATCACGGTACAATCCGTGCTGCCAACCTGCCGCAGGGACGCGGGGTGGTGTTCACTATCAACCTACCGTTGATCCACGAGAACCCGCCCGCCGAGTGAGCCCATGGAACAATCTATCTCTGCTCCCTTGCTCCCCGAAGCCCGCATCCTCCTGGTCGATGATGAGCCGCATGTGCTTTTGGCTCTGGGCCGAGGCCTGCGTCTAAAAGGATACAACTACGTCGACGAGGCCCGCTCCGGACAGGAGGCGCTCGACAAGCTGACCCGCCTGCCCTACGACCTGATGATGCTTGACATCCGCATGCCGGGCATGGATGGCCTGGAGGTCCTGCAGAAGGCGCAGGCCTTGCGCCCAAACTTGTTGGTGGTCATTCTCACCGGCCATGCGGCGCTCGACAGTGCCGTGGCGGCCCTCAAGTCCGGCATGGTGGTGGACTATCTGCTCAAGCCGGCCTCGCTCGAGCAGGTCGACAGCGCCATCCACAAGGCGCTGCGCAAACGCGTGGCGGAGATCCAGCAGCGCCATTCGCTCGAAGCGGCCATCGCGGCGCTGGAACAGTTGAAAACCGACGGCCCGGTCCCGCAGTCCAAACCCGCCGCCCTGCCGGCCGAACGCTTCCAGTACGCCGGGCCGTTCTCCCTCGATCGCGAGAAACGCACACTGACCCTCACCGACGACGTCCAGACGCGCTCGATCACGCTCACGCAAAGCGAGGAGAGCATCCTGGCGCTGCTCATGGCCCATCCGGGGGACGTGCTCTCGTCGCGGCGCATCGCGCGCGAGGCGATGAACTATGACCTGAGTGAGAGCGAGGCCAAGACCATTGTCCACCCGCACATCGTGCGCTTGCGGCGCAAGCTTGAGAAGGACCCCAAGCGGCCGGCGTTCATCCGCACCGTGCGCGGGCGCGGTTACTTGCTGGCACTCCCCCCGCCCACCCCGTCTGGGGGGTAGGTGGTTGCCTGCGTGTGAACGAAGCGGGGCCGTCCCTTTGGGATGGCCCCGTTGCGTTCTGGCAGCCGTTAGGCCCGTCAGATTGTCGCGCGCGGCCGGGCTACTCGAGCGCCCGCAGGTGCGGCGCGCGAAACCACAGACCCAGGGCAAAGAGCAGAAGCAGAATACCGCTCACCAGCACCGTGAGCGGCTCACCCACCAGGGAGGCGGCCGAGCCGGCCAGGAGCGAGCCGACCGGTACCAGCCCAAAGAAGCTCAGGGTGTATATGCTGAGCACCCGCCCGCGCAGGTCGTCGGGGACGACGGATTGGATGAGCGTGTTGAGCATGTTGAAAAGCGACATGAAGGCCCAGCCCGCGCCCACCAGCACCAAGAGCGCCACCGGCGTCGAGCGCACGAATGAGAAGAGGATCAACAGCACCGGCAGGGCCAGCGTGCCAGCGGTGAGCAGCCGGCCTTTCCAGCGGAAGCGGCCAAGCGAGGCAATCATCAGTGCACCCACCAGCGCGCCAAGCCCGCGCGCGGATTGCATCCACCCGTTGGTCACCGAGTTGCCACCTAACACGCTCACCGCCCAGGCGGGTATGAGGGTGACGAAGCCCAGGCCGAACAGGCTGACGAAGCCGGCCACGCCGATGAGCGTCCGCACGGTCGGCTCGCGGCGCACATAGCCCAGTCCGCGCCGCAGCTCGGCCAGCGCGCCGGCGCCGCGCGGGCGCGCGGCCCGCCGTGCCAGGCGCATGCGGGCCAATGCAGCAATCACCGCCAGGAAAGATATCGCGTTGATCATGAAGCACCAAGCCGGGCCGATGGCGGCGTAGGTGATGCCGGCCACGGCCGGGCCGACCACGGTCGCCGAATTGAACATGGTCGAATTGAGGGCGATCGCGTTGGACAGGTCCTCGCGCTCGACCATCTCGAGGATAAAGGACTGGCGCGCCGGCGCATCAAACGCATTGGCCACGCCCAGCAGAAAGGCCAGCACGATGATGTGCCATGGTTTCACTAGGCCGGTAAATGCAAGCAGCGCCAGGATGAGGGCCAGCACCATCATCGCGGACTGGGTGAGGATGAGCAGCGTGCGGCGCGGCATGCGGTCGGACACGACGCCGCCGTACAGGGTAAACAGCCAGGAGGGCACGCCGGCCGCGAAGGCAACGAGGCCCAGGTAGACCGGGGAGTGGGTCAATTCGTAAACCAGGAAGGCATGCGCTGTGGATTGCATCCACGTGCCGACCAGCGAGGCCAACTGCCCCATGAACCACAAGCGGTAGTTCGGGTGGCGCATGGAGGCGAAAGTCTGCGAAAGGGCGAAGCGCAGCGGGCTGTGCGCACGCTTTTCCGGTGCGCCCTCAGTGGGCGACTCACGGGGGGTCACTTGTTCTCGATAATCCATCCAGGGATGAGCTCCGGGGGGCAAGTCTACCGCGAAGCAGGCAATCGAGTGGACCCTCCGCCCGCGCCCTTTACCCTGGGCAGCGACTCAAACGGGAATACCGCCACCGGACTCTGCTCCGCCCCGGCGCGTGAGGAACGGGATGCCCTCGCTGGCCTCGGCGACTGACTTGCTAACCGTGCTGTTTTGGCTATGATAGAGCCCAGCATAGAACGCGGCCAAGTCATGTTGCAGGCGAGCGAGTTATCCAACTCGCCTCGCCCTTGCCCAGGACATCCTCGAGGAGACCTACGATGCCTACCCGACGCCGACTCGTCCTCGCGCTTCTCCTTGCGTTGGCCATCCTCCTGCTTCCCCCCAACCAGAAGGCCCGGGGCGCCTGGAGCCTCTGGTATGTGGCGACCACCGGCAACAATGCCTTGGATTGCCTCACCCCGTCGACGCCCTGTCGCACAATTCAAGCGGCAATCAACAAGGCATCGCCCAACGACACGCTGACGGTGGCGGCGGGCACATACTCCGCTATCACCAACGCTGAGTCCTTTCCAATCACCATTAACAAGTCCGTGGTGATACACGGTAGCGGTCTGGCGACAACTATCATCGACGCCGCCAATAGTGCGGTGGATGTCGTGAGCGCAGGCGGCAATTTCGACTTCTACTTCGACGGGTTCACGGTACGGGGCGGGAACCACGGGTTTTACATCAACGGGTACTACCCCGGCGTGATGACCGGAGGCATTGACGCTTGCCGGGTGACCAGCAACCTGATCGGCATCTATACTGCCTCCCTCCAGGGATATATCGAGCACAGCGACATCTCCGCCAACACCTACAGCGGAATATACAACTACTATTCGTCGCCTTCCATTGAGCAGAACTCCTTCGGCTGGAACGGCAGCGGCGGCTCGGATGCCGCCATCTACAACGAGCATTCTAGCCCCTGGGTCGTCAACAATGTTTTCGGATGGAACAACGCAAACGGGATCTACAACACCCAGTCGAGCCCCACGGTCACGAACAACACGCTGGTATTCAACCTCGGCGGCAACGGGATCGCCAATGTCACCTCGAGCAACCCGACCATTACCAACAATATCATCGCCGCCAATGGCGTCTATGGCATTCTCGCAGACGGCACCAGTTCACCCACCAACTCCTACAACGATGTGTGGGCCAACGCCTGGGGGCAGTATTCTGGGACGGCTGCAGGCACCGGCTCGATCTCGGCTGATCCGCGGATCGTTTCGATCATTGACGCCCACTTGCTGTGCTCTTCCCCGGCCATAGATCATGGCAACAATGGCGCCCCGAGCGTTCCGTCGGATGACTACGATGGGAATCCTCGGCCGGTGGGGGGAGTCGTCGACATGGGTGCCTACGAATGGCAGAGCCCGCTGCGCTGCCCGGCTTTTCTGCCGGCCGTTCTGCGCTAGGGGCGATGCGCTGGGCGTGGAGGGCCGCGCGGAAGCTCCGGTGGCCAGGCCTGCCATGACCCGGCGATGCCCATGAGGGTAGAATGGCCTCGCGCGGCTACCCCGCCACGCGCCCGGCCCTCCCGAATCGTTTCCCGCACCAGTTCCATTACCCCAACAGCCCATCTGCAGTCTTTTTGGCCGATTCGTTGAATGCTTGACGAGGGCCATTTCCCATGGTATCATCCAGCCAAGTGTCTTAGCACTCACAAAGCGAGAGTGCTAAAGGGGTGAAAAGTGCCGGGGTTATCCAATCGGCAGGAGTTTTTTCTCGGGTTGATCGTTCGTGAGTACGTCCAAGCCGCCCAGCCGGTCGGCTCCAAGACGCTGGTGGCTCGCTACGCGCTCGACTTCAGCCCGGCTACAGTGCGCAACGAAATGGTGGCCCTGACCGAGGCCGGCATGTTGCGCCAGCCGCATACCTCGGCCGGCCGCGTACCAACCGATGACGGCTACCGTTACTTCGTCCAACGCCTGACGGCGGATGCCGACCTGCCCTCGGCTGAGAAGCGCATGATCAGTCATCAGTTCTATCAAGCCCAGGGCGATGTGGACCAGTGGCTGCGCTTGGCGGCCTCAGTCCTCGC
>JBGOXY010000044.1:0-12954 GCA_041479415.1 Anaerolineae bacterium | reverse complement strand
AGGATCAGCGCGTACTCAACCAGACCTTGGCCTTTCTTCATGAAGCGCTTCATTGTCTTTTTCTCCCTCGACAGGACCTCACCGGGGGTGAGCCCTGTCGACTATATGGTGATGCGGGTGTGAACCGGCTAGATGTTGGTTACGATGTTGCTGAAGACGTTTCCAATGGCCGGGCCGAGCAAGGACAGGATCACAATTACGACAACAGCAACCAAGACTAGAATCAACGCATATTCAACAAGACCCTGACCCTTGTTCTGGAACCGCTTGAACATTGTTTAGCCTCCTTTCATTCTGGGCTAGCTCGTTCAGATTGCCCACATTATAGACCGGCCCCCCGCGGATTCGCCTTGCGAAAAGCTTACCGAAGGGGTGCGAACCCGCCGGGGGGAGCAAGGAGCGTGCCGCGCGGCCAGGCCAGACGCCCCTCCTTAGAACCCCGCAATGACATTGCTGTACATGTTGCCGACGGCGGGTCCGAAGACGGCCAAGATCACCAAAACCACAATGGCGACGAGGACGAGAATCAATGCGTACTCCAACAAGCCTTGGGCCCGAAGGTGGTTCTGCCTCGGCAACGCAACCACCCCCCTTCCGTCCTGAATTTCGCCTGCCCCGCGCCGGGGCGGCGAGAGAGACACCTCTAGAATAGACCTTGACGCGGCGCAGCAATTGACAGATTGCGTGCAATTTTCTGGCCAAGTGCGCCGCGTTCCGCCCTAATCGTGCAGGATTGGGGCCTCAATAATGGCCCGCGTGCCGAGCCCTTCCTGGCCTTCGTACTGGAACGTGCCGCCCAGCATCTCCACCCGCTCCTTCAAGTTGCGCAGTTCGTACGGGTCGTCCTCCCCCATCACCTTGCCGTTAGGAACCTTGCCGTCGTGCTCGATGATGATGCGCACCCGGTTCTCATCCAGGTCGAGCATGGTCTTGACCTTGCTGGCCTGGCACACGTCGCGGGCCACGGCCACCAGCTGCTGGATGGCGCGGAAGAGGATCACCTCATAGTGGCTCGGCAGGCGCTTCTCCGTTCCGGTGAAGATGAAGCTCAGATCCTGGCCGCCCTTTTCCTTCATCGCGTCCAGGTAGCGGCGCGTGGTCGGCGCCAGTCCCAGGTCGTCCAGCATCATTGGCCGCAGGTCGAAGATGAAATCACGGATGCGCTGGAAAGAGGTGGCCGCATTGCCTTTGAGCGTGACCAGCTCCGTCTTGGCCTGGGCTGGGTCGATCTCGAACAGCCGCCCGGCGATCTCCACCTGCAGGATGAAATTGGCCAGCACCTGCGCCGGGCCGTCGTGCATCAGGCGTGAGAGGCGCTGGCGTTCGGCCTCCTGCGCTTCGACCAGCCGCACCAGGAAGGATTTGGGCGCAGCGGTCGTTGCCACGGCTTCCGGCTTGTTGAGCTGCAGCGTGTCGAGCACCGCCTGCACGGTCTTGCCGAAGCGCACCAGCACCTCCTGCTTGGTCTGCAGCCGCTCCAGCTCGCCGCCGGTGTTGAACAGCCGCTGTTGCGCGTCGAGCGCGGTCTCGTACGCCGCGCGGATATCTTCGCGCGGCACGGTGTCGAAGGCAGGCTGGATTTGCTTGAGGCGCGTCGAGACAGCTGCCTGGCGCTGGCGCAGCTTCTCCACTTCGCCGCGGTTCTGCTCGACCAGCAGGCCGATCTCCTGGGCCTCGCTGCGCACTTTCTCCAATTCGGCCGTGAGCTGTTCGACCAAGGCCTCGAGCGAGCCTTCCGGGGGCGGAGCTGCTTTTTCGGTCATCGTGCACGCCTCGCCAAGCTAGAGTAAGCGCCCTCCCCGCGCGGCACGCGCCGCCAGCAGGGATGCGCAACGATCAACCCTCATGGCAAAGTATAGCACTGCGGAATCGGCCGGGCAACGCGCTGGCTAAGGCCCGATGCGCTCGGCGCAATCGCCTGCCCAGCGGTAGACCTGCATGTTCTCGCCGCCCAGCGCCAGGCTAATCGAACCGCCGGTCGAGAATACCGCCTGGCATCGCGCTCCGACCTGGGGATACAAAGCGGGGAAGGTGACCAGGTAATCGCTGCCTGCGTGCGTGAGGAACGGCGCCAGCTCGCGTGGGTCGCGCAACACAGCCAGCGCGGCCGTGCTTGTCAGCCCGCCCAGGTCCACCAGCCGGCGCTGACCGTAGTACCCGAGCGCGCCGATGTCGTGCGCGGCAACGACCGCACCCTCAGGCGTGTGCGCCTCCACCCAGCGCGCTGTCGCCACCATCTCTTCATCAATGAGCCCCACATCGCGCACGTACGCGCGCCCACCCAACACGAGGAAGGCGAGCGCCACCGCGCCCCACGAAAGCCAGGCACCGCGCACCAGCACCCTGCCGGCCAGGCCTGCCCGCATGCGGATCCACACGGTGCGCAACCCGGCCGCGCCGTAGATGAGCGCCACCGGGATGACCGGAATGAGATAGCGCCCGTGCTGATACGAAACCGGCAGGCGCGCGGTGTACGCCGCCACGTGAGCAATCATCCACGCCAGGGGCGCCAGCCTCTCCCAGCGCCGCTGCTTCAGTGCCGCGTAGACGGCCACCAACATGAACGGCGCGAGCACGACCAACGGTCCGGCCAGGATGGCCGCCGCCTGTCCTCCAGCGCGCTGCACCCATCCCTCGCCGCGCAACATGCTGTACTCCACCTGCTTGGCGTAGAAGGTGTTCGGCCAAATGCCTCCACCGAGAATTCGATTGAATGCGAAGTAGAGGAGAAGCGAGATCAGAGGAGGAACGAGAACGGTCACGCCCCGCCACACGCGCTGCCTTCGGCTGCCTCGCGCCAGCGCGGCGCCCAGGCCGAGAAAGGGTAGCGCAAGTATCGCCTCCGGGCGGATCCACGCGCCAGCGGCGGCAACCAGGCCGAGCCCAATCACTTGTGTCCAACCGGCGCCGGCCTGCGCCTCAAGGCGCGCGAGCAACCACCAGCACGCCATGAGCCAGGCGACGAAGAGCGGAATCTCCATACCGGAGGCCGCGCCCCAAACCAGATGCCACTCACCCAGGAGAACCGCCGCGCCGAGCAAGCGCGGGACGCCGAGTGCGCGTTCTCCCCACGCCCCACCCAGCCAGGCCGAAAGGAGACTCAGCGCAATGCCCAGCCCGATCGGCCACCCGGGCAGCCCGAGCCGCAGCGCCTGGCCCGCAGCCATCAGCACCGTCCACAACGGCGAGGTGGAGCCCGCGGAAACCTCACCCGCGGAGTATGACCACGTGCCACGCAAGGCGAGGCTGCGAGCGTACGTCTGATGGATGAATGCGTCGTCGAGCGGGAAGCCGCTGAACCCGGCCGCGCGGGAGGCGGCCACAAAAGCGAGCGGCGCGGCCACTCCCAGCGCGAGCAGCCCAAAACCGATGGCCCACTGGGCGCGCGTCATGGCCGGGTCACCCGGTAGATGTCCAAGGCGCTGCCCGGTTCCTCGCTCGTCCGGCCGATCGGCGTCAGCCAGGCAGGGTACTTACCATCGCCAAGGAGACCCACCAGATCACTCGGCAGATTGCGATCCACAATGAGGTAAGTCACTGCGTAGCGCTGCGCAACCTCTTGCAGCGCCTGTGGCCCTCCTTGCGGGATGACCACGGCGGGAAGCTGCGTTTGATAATAGAAGCACGGCGGGTTGTTGACCGCCACAACCGGTGACACTCCGTCATCGGCACGAATCACTTCGCCTGCCTGGCGATAGGCCTCGTCCTGCCGCGCCCAGGCCGTCCCGCCTCCTCCGAGGCCGAGCGCGCGGCTCGCAAAGAGGAACAGCGTGAGGCCGAAGGCCAACACCACGGCGGCGGTACCAAAAACCACTTGGGCTTGGGCGGCCACCCAGCCGCGCCGCTCGGCCAGCCATCCCACGCCCCGCTCGAGACCGTGCGCGCCGCCGGCCGCCAGAAGCGGGATGAAGGCCGCCGAGGAATGGAAGTATCCGCCGCGTGCACCCGGCCACGGGAAGGCGATCGTCATGACAACGAACAACGCAAGCAGATACCCCACAGCGAGCTGGACCTCTCGCCGTGTGCGCAAGTGCCATAGCCCGGCCAGAACAAATGGGGCCAGCACGACCCAGCCCTGCACGACGAACAGCGTTTGCACGTTCTGCAATAGTGCCGCGCCGCGCGCGAGCACGATCGCGCGCCACCCGCTCGAGAACAAATGCTGAAGGCCAAGATCCGCCGCAGGGTAGTGGAAGAATTCGTCATACTCGGTGAGCCACAACGTGCGCAGCCCGCCCCCCGGCAGCCAGGTGCCCAAGGTCAGTTGATTGCGCAGGTACCACGCGCCCGTCACCGCCAGGTAGCCGAGCACGATCAGCGCAAGGGCAAGCGCGCGGCTCGAGGATCCTGCGCACACCCGAGAACTCGCATCGGACGCGGTGTGCCGCGGCCACCGAATCCACACATAACCGAGCACCACGGCTGATAACAGAAGGCCGTCCGCGCGTGTGAGGTGGGCGAACCCAAGCAACGCCCCGAGTGCGAGCCACAGCCAACTCCGCGGCCGGGCCAGCGCCTCGCCGACGATCATGAAAACCCCCGTGCCGATTAGCGCATAAAGGATGAACCCATCGGTTGTCGTGTGATAGGCGGCATAGAACCCTGTGAACGCCGCGAGCATGCCCGCCAGGACCGCCTGGCGGGCATTGGCCAAGAGGCGCCAAGCCGCCCACCCCGTCACCGCCGGCAGAATCGCCGCGAGAACGATGAAGGGGACTTGCGCTCCACGGAAGGTGAGGCCGGCCAGGCGCATCCCCGCTGCCGCGATAAGAGAGGGCAGCGGCATCCAGTAAACGTGGCTGGGATGCGGCAGACCCGCAGGGTCGTCGAGGTAGTTCCACAGGTACGGGTCGCTCCAGCCTCTGCCGCTGGCTAATGAGTATCCGCCGTTGTAGGCATAGCAGGCATCCATGTAGCCGGGCTGAGTGATGAAGCGCGATTGTGCAAGCGCGGTCAGCAACCCGACCGCGCCAAGAACAACGAGCCACCACCGCATCCTGTTCGTCACGGTATCCCTTGGGCCTGGATCGCGCAGCTCATCGCAGGGATCGTCTCTGGTTGTCGGTCTAAGTGCCGGGTGGAATGAGGATCACCGAGAGCTCGTCCGCGGCGGCCGTCTGCCAGCCCTCCTGCCGCAGCAGCGACACCAGCGGCGCATTCGGTTCAAGAAGTACCACGCCGATCTGCCACAGCTGCAGAACTTCGCGCCAGTTCGGCTCGCCTCGCACCGCCGCCAGATACTGGGTGAGCAGATCGTCGTCGTACAGGTCCGTGCGCCCGTCAACGAAGACCGGATACTCGGGCAAAGCCCAAATGAGATAGCCGCCCCAGTTGTACGAATTGAGCATTCGGCCAAGCGCCGGATGCGTACGCAAGTAGGCTATCGCTTCAACTGGCTCCGTTCGTGCCACCTGCTTTTGGTTGACCTGCGGGTCGAGCACCGGCAGCGCCTTGGCGGCCACCGCCACAAACCCCAGCATTACCACCGCGACGTTGAGCCAACGCATGCGGGCGAGGCCCGCACGGTCCGGATCACCTTTGCCCCACGAAGGCGCCAAGCGCTCGAGGATCTCCTGGGCGTGGCGCACGATGATCGGCGGCGCGACGATGGCGAGCAGCGGCATGTTGCGACCGGCCAGAAAGCCGGTGTAGGCCACGCCGGTGAACAGAATGAAGTCCGCCGCCGCCAGGCGCCGCCGCGAGAACCCGATCGCGGCCAGGCTCAGGAACAACAGCCATAGGAAGGGTTGAGCCTCGCGCGTGTGGAAGTTGGGCGATTGCCATTCTTGGATATACGCCTGCAGCGCACCGATACCGACCGTCTTGAACGGGTAGGCCAGCATCTCGTACCCGAACGGGTTCAGCCCGACGGCCACGGCGCAGGCCAGCCCGACCCCAGCCAGCATGGCAGTCGAGCGCCACGCGCCACGCCGCTCAGCGCCCGCGGCCAGTAACCCCTCAACGCCCACCCCAATCATGGTGAGGGCGATGAAGATGAACCCGATGGCGAAGCCTCCGTGCAGATTGACCCACAGCGCCGTGAGGGGGGGCAGCAGCCACAAGCGGTTGCGTCCCCGGCTGCGGAAGTCTTCGAGGATCCAGGCAAAAACCGCGGCCAGGAGCAGCGAAAGGATCTGCGGCCTGGCGCTCCAGTAGACGGCGGAGGCAATCGCGGCCAGCAGAACGATGAAGCTGCGTAAGAAGGCGTCCCCGCGCGTCGCTCGGTAGACGAAGATGAAGGCCAAGGTCACGACGGCCGCGGTGAGCACGTTCAACCCGCCCGCACCCGCCGCCCGGTAGACAACGTACAACAGCAGCTGAGCCAGCCACCCCGGATAGTGCCAGGGGCTGCCTAACCGCGTGAATGAGAACGCATCCTCACGCAGCAGCGACCCGTGCTCGATCATCCAACGCCCGGCCCCTAGGTGCCACCACGTGTCGGAATCCAGAGACACGCGCAGCGCCATGGCGAAGATGGCGAGCACGGCGAGCAGAGTGACCAGCCTGCGTGTGGTCAAAGGGGGAATCCCGCGGCGTCAGGTCCCGGGCCGAAAGATGTCAATGGCGTGCAAGGAAGGCGCTTCGAATTCTCTACAAGAGGTGCAGCGCTTTTTCGTACGCTTCGTACGCTCGATCGAGTTTGCCCGCACGCTGGCACGCGTCGCCGAGGGCCTGCCACAATTCCGCAACCAGCGGTTTGCTCTCAACTGCGCGCTCGAGATCGGTGGCGATTTGTGCGGCGTCGTCTCCCCCTTCGAGCACGCGCTGATACGAACCAACGGCCTCCTCGACCCGACCGGTGCTCATCTGCGAACGCGCCTCGGCGAGCAGCGCCTCGCTCTCCGCGTGAGTCAGACGCGACGGCTTGCGCTTGGGCGCACGCCTGGGTTTGGGCTTCGCCGCGGGTGCAGCCGCCGGCAATACGGCTGCGGCAACTGCAGGTGGCGCCGGCATAGGCATCGGCTCAGGAGTCGACAGCTTGGCGACCGCCGGCTCAAGCGGAACCCACGTCCCGGGCTCAGGTGCGGCGGCGGGCAGCGGCTCTTCGCCCGTCTCGGGGACAGGCAACGGCACAATGCGGGGCGGCTTGGCCGTGGAGGGCACGGCGGGTGCCGGCGGCTTAGCGGGCGGCGCGGGCCCGCGAGGAATATCCGCCCCGATCCCCGTTGGAGCTTTTTCCATCGGGCGAGGTTCAGGCATCACACGCGCGGGTTGGGCTGGCGGCACAGGAGCCGCGGCCTGCGGAGGCATCGCCCCGCGCGGAGGCTCCGCCTCACGCGATGACGGCTCGCCCGCCACTGGGAAGACGCTGCTGACTTCGCTTTCCACTTCTCCCATCGCGGCCTTGATCCAATCCGGAGCCGGCATGTCACCCGTTGCGGGCTCGCCCGTCGGCGCGGGCGCGGCCGCACCTTCGGGGCGCCCCGCCTCATCCGCCGTCTCGTCCGTCGGCTGGCCGGGCGCTCCGGTCTCTCCTGTCATCGACCGCATCCATGAGGGAACATCCCCCTCCGCAGGTTCAGCAGAGGGCGCCTCTTCTCCTTCACCGCCCGGGGTATTCTGGCCAAGCCAACGCGAAATCGTATCGCTCGCCCCCGGTTGACGTTCGTCGAGCCAGGCCGGCAACTCTGCAGCCGGCTCGGGTTCGGCGATCGGTTCGGCCGCAGTCTGCGAGGCTAGTTCAAGCAGCCAGCCGGGCGCTTCTCCACCGTGCGGCTTCTCGCCCTCTGCCGGCAGAGCAGGGACAATTTTCGGGAGCGATGGCGGAGGCTGGTCTTCCGCACCCACCGGCTTCAGCCAATCCGGCATGTCGGCGCGCGCGGGCGCTTCCGCCGCGGGTGGAACTTGCGCTTCGGGTCCTGGCACAGGGGTGGGGATGACTCGCCCTGCAGCCTTCAGCCAATCCGGAATCTCGCCGATCTCAGCGGGTGCCTCCTCGGTGGCCGGGCGCAACCATTCCGGCTTTTCGGTCTCATCAGGTTGGGCCGATTCAAAGGCTTCCGACTTCAGCCAGGCGGGCGCCTCCATATCGGCCGGGCTCGAAGGTTGGGAGGGCAACCGCTTGAGCCACTCGGAGCCATCGCCTTGAGGTGCCTCCGCAGGCTCGGCCTCTGGCGACGTTGCCTCATCCGGCAACGCCGATCCCTGAGGAATGCGCGCCGCCAGCGGGGCCGTCCCGGCGGCCCTGTCCGCATCGTCCTTCGTGGTCGCGGGCGGCTCCGCCTTTTCGTCGCGCCACAGCCTGGCGCCCTCGTCCGCAGCAAGCCACGAGGGTCGCTCGGGAGATGGAGGTGCTGCTTCGGGCTCGGCCGGCCGCTTCTCCCCGTCGGCGAATGGGACGAGCGGCGCGATACCGCCTTCTTCTTCACGCTCGCTTGCACCCACCGGCTTCAGCCAGTCCGGCAGAGTCACATCACCCGCAGGTGACCCATCATCGACAACCGCTCCGCCACCTTCAAATGGAGGCGATTCGGGAGCCTTCTGGGCCTCGGACCTCAGCCAATCCAGGTCGTGGGACCCACCGCCTTCGGGTATGGGCGCGGCGCCAGGGGTGGCTGAGAGTTCAGGGAATTCCTGTGTGTGCGGGCTGCTCGAGGGTTCGGGGGCTTCCGCCTGCAACCAGCCGGGCAGGCGGCCCGCCGGATGGGCCCGTGGAAGAGGCTCCGCCTCTGGTGTCTCGGAGCCAACCCAACCGGGCAATCCCTCACCGGGAACGCTGAGACCCGCGTCTTGCTCAGCGGCCTTCAGCCATTCGGGCGCATCGACAACATCCTTGGCTTCCGCCGCGGCCATTCCTTCCGGCTTGAGCCAATCCGGGTATGCACCTGGGGCAGACTCGCTCTTCTTTTCAGCTGGCGCCTGACGCAGCCAATCAGGGATGTCTTCCTCCGCGGCGGCAAGAGATGTCTCCGGTTCATCCGGGCCGAGGAGTGCGTCAGCGCCAGCGCCGCTGACACCCGACCCCGACCCAGCCTCAGACATCCAGTCGGGGGCCGGCACCAAGCTCGGCTCAGCATCCTGGACGAATGGTGACTGGTGGCTGCCGGGTGCGGCGCTCTCGAGCCAATCGGGGATCTTGGTTTCTTCGCCACTGCCTTCCGCAGGGCCAAGTCCCAGGCCTTCCTTCCACCCTGGCGGCGGCTGAGAACCGCTGGGCAGACCCGGCTCCCACGTGAGGCGGGCCAGCGTCACGGCGCCGGCGGCAACCTCCGCCATGCGTCCGTCGTCTGTCGGTGGGCGCACGCCGCGATACGGATCGAGCAGCGAGAGGCGGCGGAAGACTTCCTGCGCTTCCGGTTTGCGGCCCACCCGCCAAAGGATCTGCGCCTGGATCTGGTTGGCCTCAACACAATATGGGAGCTTGCCGAGGACTGCATTGCAAACCTCGCCGGCTTCCGCTGCCTGCCCGCTCTGCGCCAGCGCCGAGGCGAGCATCACCTGCAGGTCCGGACGGTCTGCGTCTTCTTCGAGCGCAGCGCGGATCTCGGCCACCGCCTGTGCAAAGAAGCCGCCTTTGATGTACATGCGCGCCAGGGCGGCGCGCGTTAGACGAAGCCGCGTCGGCTCGACCCCGTCGCGCCGTCCACGCAACCGGCGGACTTCCTGCTGCACCGTAGGGTTGGACGGGTTGACTTCGTGCGCGCGCTCCATGTGCCAGATGGCCGCGTCGAGATTCCCCGAATCTTCGCGCATGATAGCCATGGCCACATGCGAAAGAAAATCGTCTGGGATGGCGGACAAGACGCGTTGGAAGATGTCGGCCGCGTCCGCGTGCCGATTCTGCTCGAGGTATGCCTTGCCGAGTAGCCGGTAGGTCTCGACATGCTTAGGATAGCGCGCGAGGATGTGCTGAGAGTGGGCGATCGCCTCGTCGAGGTGACCGTGATCAATCAGGTCCTGGACTTCCTGATTGTAGGTGCGAAGGGCGATTTCAGCCATTTATTCGTCCACAGTCAGTATGCACCAACTCAGGCGAAACCGCAACCCACACGGCCCAGCCGACCGGCACCCTAGAACCCATGCCACGCCCGCAACTGGTCCAGCCAAGCGGCGATGTCGGGTTCCGCATGAGGAGAGGGACCGTGAGCTTCAACCGGGCACGGCCGGCCGACCAGAGCTGCCAGCGTGGCATGAATATTCCCGAAGAGGTCCTGGGGGTCATACCCCCCCTCGAGGGCGAGCACCATGCGACCTTGGGCAGCCTCGCGGGCCAGGTCGTGCAGCGCGGTCGCCAACTCGTAGAAGCCGCGGCTCGAGAGCCCCAGCGCTGTGATCGGGTCGCGCCAATGCGCATCATAACCTGCCGAAACGAAAATGATGTCGGGGCGAAATGAGCGCGCCAACGGGCGGATCATGACTTCCATTATTCTGGCATAGCAGGAATCGCCGGCGTAGGCCGGCAGGGGCAGGTTGACGACCCGGCCGCGCGCCTGGGGCGCCTCATGCTCGTATCCGCTTCCGGGGTAGATGCCGCGCTGGTGGGTCGACAGATAGGCCACGCGCGGTTCGTCCTGGAAGGCGGCCTGCGTGCCGTTGCCGTGATGCGCATCGAAGTCAACGATCATCACGCGCTGTATCCCATGTGCAAGGGCATCCTGAACGGCGATGGCCAGGTTGTTGAACAGGCAGAAGCCCATGGCACGGCCGGGCTCCGCATGATGCCCGGGCGGGCGGACGATAGCAAAAGCCGTGGTGACGGCGCCCGAGACAACCGCGCGGGCACATTCGATCGTCGCGCCGGCTGCTTCAACTGCCGCCTCAAAGGAGCCGGGGGCAACGTAGGTGGGTGCGAAATCGACGATGCCGGGGCCTTGGCGCGCCGCCTCGCGCACTTCGGCCACCATGGCCGGGGTGTGGACCCGCGTCAGCTCAGCCTCTGTGGCGGGCCGCGGTTCAATCCAGATCAGGTCCTCGGCAATGGGCAGCGTCCGCAGCCCGCCAAGATGCGCGAAGCGCTGCGGGCATTCGGGATGGTCCGGATAGTCATGAGCAAGCGCAGGAACAATCGCGCAGGCAACCGGCACGTCGGCCTCCCTGGCAAACAGCAGGGCCCCTCATCGATTATACAGGAGCGGCCAGCCGGTTCGGCACGAGGTGCCGACCGCTCCCAGCCACTCGGGGAGCATTGACCGGGCGTGCGGCATTTGCTATCCTAGCATCACCATGGACCCGCGCGACACACACCCGGAGAGCGACGACGATGTTTGCAGCCACAGCCGACCCCGACCGCCAGCGAATGGATATCGTGTCCAATCAGGCGCTCACACCCGACGACTTCGCGCAGCTCGTGGCGAGTGTCACCCGCGAAGCAGCCCGCTTGAAACCCGGCTGGGTGGCGGCCGTCGACTTCCGCGGCATGTGGCTCAACGATGCGTTCATCAACGAACACTTTGGGAAGCTGCAGACCGCGCTTCTGGCAGGCAAAGCAGGCAAGATCGGTACCTTGCTTGACAGCGACGCGCTCAAGATGCGACTGTGGCAATCGGGCGTCGCCAGCGGATCCAACATCCTCACCAAACGCTTCAACATTCAAAAGGAATGGGAAGCGTTCCTATCCGGAGGATGATTGGGTGCCTATCGACAGGATGGCCCTCCAAGGTCGAGGGAGACGTCCAAGGCCGGAGGATGCAACCGCACGGCGAATTGCTGTCGCACGAGGCATGCAAGCCTCCGCGCGCCCGAGATCGACCGCCTGACCCACCTGAACGCGTGACCGGGCTTAGGTCCCGCGCACGCTCCTTGATGGACCCGTTCTGGGGCCTGCCAAGGGAAAGATAATCTGCACTGTGGTTCCGACATCCTTCCGGCTGGTCACGGCCATGCGTCCCCAGTGAGCTTCCACAAGTCCACGTGCGATCGAGAGCCCCAATCCATTGCCATGGCCTTCACCAGGCTGGCCCGGCACTTGGTAGAAGCGCTCGAAGATGTGCGGCAGATGCTCGCGCGAAATCCCGAGACCGTTGTCAGTCACGCTCAACACGACCTCTCGCCCACGGACCTGCGCGGAAAGACTTATCGTCCCCCCCGATGGCGTGAAACGCAAAGCATTGTCGAGCACGACCAGCAAGGCCTGGCGCATTCGTACTTTGTCCCCGCGCACCGAACCCTGCACGGGGCCGAGGGTAAGGGTCACCCCCTTCGCCGTGGCGATGCGTTCCACCTGGCGGACCGTCTCAGTTAGGAATTCTGGGAGGGCGACCGGGTCCACAGCCAGGACGAGGCGGTGGGCATCCAATCGGGAGAGGAGGAGCAAGTCCTCCACCATGCGATTCATGTAGTCGCACTCGTCGAGGATGTCGCGCAGCGATTTCTCGCGCTCAGCGGCCGATCGACTGCGTAATGCGTAGTCGGCATTGGCGCGAAGAAGAGTGAGCGGCGTGCGCAATTCGTGGCTGGCGTTGGAGATGAACTGCTGCTGTTGGTCCCACGCCTGCTGAGCGGGCTTGATCGAGCGCCCGGCCATCGCCCAAGAGGCCACGGCCAGCACGACACTGGCCGTGCTGCCCATAATGAGCAGCCCCACCAGATACTGCGCCAGCAGACGGTCTTGATCGCTCAGGAGACGGCCAACCTGCAGCACGCTCCCATTACCGATGCGGTACGTGAGCAAGCGCAGACGCCGGCCGTCGCCGAGGGAGGTCGTGCGTAAATCGGACCCTTTGCGCAGCGCGCCGGAGATCGCCGCCGGATCGTTGACGACCGGCACCCCGGCGCTCGCGGGGCTCCTGACTTCCGGCACGACGAATACAGGCGCCAGCCGGCCGTCGTAGCGCGCCTCCCCGTCGGATTCGGCGAAGGGGACCCCTGCCACAGGTTGGAGTGTGGCCTCCGCGCCCAGGTCTTCCTCGTCGGAGGCGGATTCGGATTCCGGGATGGGTGTGACACCCAGGCTGGCCGGGGCCGGCTGGGTTCCCTCCTGGAACCACGCCTGTTCAGCCGCGGCAAGCTCAGCTT
>JBGOXY010000043.1:0-13200 GCA_041479415.1 Anaerolineae bacterium | reverse complement strand
GATGTCCATGATCAGCGCGAGCAGCGCCATCGAATAGCCGATCAGCCCGACAAAAGTAGCGGTGCGCGCCACTGGCTGCAACTGCTTGAGACCGAGCAGGTAGACTGCGGCGCACAGCAGGAACGCCCCGGCACTCAGCGCGATCGAGGAAAGATCCATCGTGATCCATAGGCCCCAGGGCACCAGATCATTGAGGTTTGTGATCGACAGGCCCTTGATGAAGACCATCAGGCCGGCCGCCACGCCCACGAGCAGGATCACGCCCAGGACCCCCACCCAGCCGACGAACGGGGTGATACGAAACGAGCCGAGTGCACCGCGAAAGCGCGCTCTGATGCTCGCCATGGTTAGGCCTCCTTCCGCGCGGGTAAGTAGTACGCCCGCGGCCCGGTGCCTAGGTCTTCGCGCAGGCGGTAGTGCGGCGAACCAGCCAGCGCCAGGCTGACATTGGAGTCCGGGTCATTCAGATTGCCAAAAAGGCGCGCGCCGACCGGGCACGCCACGACGCAGGCGGGAGAGGCTTCCGGGTCTATCCCGGGGCGCAGCCCAAGGCCTAGGCCGCGGTCGATGCGCTGATAGCAGAACGAGCATTTCTCGGGCACCCCGCGCGGGCGACGTGCAACTTCGGGCTGCCCCCACTCCGGCACGGCCGGGTTGGGTCCGGTGAATGCTTCCCAGTTGAATGCGCGCGCGCCGTATGGGCAGGCCACCTCGCAGTAACGGCAGCCGATGCACTTGTCGTAGTCCATCATGATGATCCCGTCGGGGCGGTGATACGTGGCTCCCACGGGGCAGACTTCCGCGCAGGGTGGCTTTTCGCAGTGCATGCACGGGCGCGGCAGGTAGACGGTCTTGCCATCCACCTCGCCCGCGGCGATGACCCGGTTCCACGAAATCTCGGGGTTGATGTCGTTGTGAGCCCGACAGGCCAGCGTACATTGGCCGCAGCCGGTGCATAACCTCTGGTCGATCACCATGCCCCACGAATTCGGGCTGCTGCCTTCGGGCTCCGAGGCGCGGGCCGCACGGACCACCTTGAGCCCGGCGATTGCCAGAGCCCCCGCCGCGGCGGCTTTGAGAAAGCCTCGTCGTCCAATCGTCTCTTCGGTCATACGGATATCCTCACTCATCGCGATTCTTGTTCAACCGGCGGTACCAGCGCTCCAGCCAGGGCGCCAAGACCATTCCGCTTGCCATGCCGACCAGCGCCGAGAGCAATGCGAACCCGAGCGGGCCGACAGGCGAAGGCACGGCAGTCACCTGCAGCTTCTCCACCGAGGCCATCGGGTCGAGCGTGGCCGGGGTGGGGTTCACATTGTGGATGCTGCCCGGGTCGTGCATTTCGGTGGAATGGCACGAGGTGCAGGTGCTCAAGCTGACCCGGAAACTGTGATCGCGCTCGGAATGCGCTTGGCCTTTGGGACCCTCTTCGGGTGCGAGGTGACAGTCGGCGCAGGTCAGTCCCTGCCGGCTGTGCGCCGAATGCGCAAAGCGCGTCCCCAGATCTCGGTGGCATGTGCTGCACAGGTCCGAGGGATCCGCCGATCTGAGCTGCGTGCCGTGTGGGTCGTGGCAATGGATGCAGTCGAGGCCTGCCTGGCGGTGTTTGCTGGCTTGCCACTCAAAGAGCCCTTCGGTGTGGCAAGTGCCGCAGGCTTGGGAGGTGCGGTCGATGGGCGCGGGCTCCTGCGGGTGATTGGCCGGCACCGGGGCATGGCACGCCTCGCAGGTGACTCCTTCCGCTTGCCAGGTGTCTGTCGCGGGATCATAGCCCGTAGCATGGCAGGAGAGGCATTGATGCGGCGAGCCCTGAGCAATCCACATCTCGCGAAACGCGGGATCGGCAATGGCCATCCCGTGCGAGCTTTTGGCCCACGACTCAGCGAACTCGGAATGACACGTCTGGCAATTCGAAACCGTCTCGGGTGCCGTGGACTGCGGCACGGACGGCGCCGCCCACGCGATGGTCAACATGGCCATCGGCAGGGCCAAGGCCAGCCCGACACCAATGCGAACCAACCATCTATTCATCAGCGCACTCTCCTCGATCTCAGAATGCCGAGTCACAAAACAGCTGCTGGGACGGGGGCGTTGCGGAACACGGAACAGCCCAGGCATTGCTCGGGCATGCGTCCCGTGGTCTCACGGAAGGCCTGCCAGCATGGCACGTTCTGACGCGCATAGGCCGGGCAGCTCGCGCGCTTCTCAGCCGAGCAGTCGTTCTCTTCCCAACAACGGACGGAATGGCGTGCTGCGCCCACCGCCAATTGCGCGCGGCGCGTGCGAGCCTGCTCCTGCCAGTGGCGGTCGAGACGCAGCAACAACCATGTCGCAAGCGCCGTCACGGCCAGGGGCAGGCCGATGCGCATGCCCAGTCCGATCAGTACCGTTTCCAGTGTGCGAAGGGTTTCCATCGCGCCTCCTCGGGTCTACTGCTTGCGAGCCGCCACGCGCGTCAGGAGCGTCCCCACCACCAGGAGAATGGCGACCGGGATCAGCCACCGGGTGAAGAAGAGGGCAAGAACGAACAAGGTGTCCATGGCTGCCTCCTGAATGTGAGTCCACTCATCGTCCACTAACAGTCTAGAGGGGTCCCTGGTCGAGGACAATTGGGAGATCGACGCATTCTTATCCTGCCCGAGAGGTTGCGGATGCGTGGGCTGGCATGGGGTATCTCTCCCACAGGGTGGGGTGCAAATCCAGGCGAGGATGGGAGTGACAACCCAACAAAAAAAAGCCCGGCGCGCAGGCCGGGCTAAGGGGGGAGAGATATCTTACGGCTGGATGATACCCTTGCGAATGGCGTACTTGACCAGTTCGGAGCGCGAGTGCAGGTTGAGCTTGCCCATGATGTTCTCGCGATGCCGGGCGACGGTCTTGGGGCTGATGTGCAATCGATCGGCGATTTCCGGGTTGCCCGCGCCCTCGGCCAGGAGCTCAAGCACCTCCTGTTCGCGGGCCGTCAATCCATCCAGAGTTCGCGCTGCGGCCCCCGAGGGTTCCTGGGCGATGTAATCCTTGACCAGCAACTTGGCCAGCGATGGATAAAGGTACACCTCGCCGCGCGCCGCCGCGCGGATCGCGGTCACCAACTCCTCCGGCGCGGCGCGCTTGGGAACGTATCCACTGGCGCCTGCCTCGAGCATCTTGAAGAAGTACTCCTCATCCTCGTGGATGGTCAGCGCCACCACCGCTGTCGACGGCGCACGCGCCTTGATCTCGCGAGCCGCCTCGATCCCGGAACGGTCCGGCAGGCCGATATCCATGAGTACCACGTCCGGCGCCAGCGCGGCCGCCGCCGTCAGGCCTTCGGCGGCAGTGCCGGCCTCACCGGCAATCTCGATGTCGGCTTCCGTCTCGAGCAGCATGCGCAGCCCGGTGCGCACCACGGCGTGGTCATCAATGAGCAGCAGGCGAATCGCCATCGGCCCCTCGTTTCTCATCACGGTACGGGATACTCACGGAAACCGTCGTGCCTCGTCCCGGGCTGGAGCGCAGCTCGAGATGTCCGCCCAGGAGCAAGGTGCGTTCGCGCATCCCGAGCATCCCCCACGCCGGGCGATCGGGCCGCGAGGCCTGGTCCACCTCGAACCCCACCCCGTCGTCCTCCACCTCCAGGCGCGCCTCGGTCTCCGAGAGGCGCACCCGCACCCAGACATGCCGCGCGCGGGCGTGACGCACCACATTGGTGAGGGCCTCCTGCGCCACGCGGAACAACACCAGGTTTACCGGCTGCGGCAATTCCTGCCCCTCACCGCGGATTTCTAGATGCACCGGCAGGTTTGCCCGCTTGTAGATTTCGGCCGCGTACCAGCGCAGCGCGGCCGGCAAACCCAGGTCGTCGAGGTGCGACGGCCGCAGGTCCGCAATCAGGCGCTGCAGTTCGTCAAGTGCGCGATCCACCAGCGCCTCAAGCTGACGCAGGTTGGTTTCGGCCTTCTGAGGATTTCCGTGGACGGCCGTGGCCACCCCACGCAGGCCCAAGCCGATCGCGGTGAGCGCCTGACCGGTCTCATCGTGGAGGTCGCGGGCAATCCGCTGCCGTTCGGCCTCCTGAGCTTCAACCACCCGACGCAAGAGATCCCCGCGCAGGGCCTCGCGCCGCTGCGATTCCTCAAGACGGGCCGATTGCAGCACCGCAATCTGGCGCTGGGTCTCCACCTCAAACGACCTCAAGAAGCGGATGACGAAGAACGAGGCCACGGCCGCGGTGAAGGCGCGAAAGAGTTGGATTGGGATGCCGAAGAGTTGCTGGAAGAGGACGGCGTTGATCACGTTCGAAGGGGGCAGCGGGCTGCTGAGAGTAAAGAGCTGCCCGACGGCGCCGTACCAGGCAAAGGCCACGGCGGCCCACAGGCTGTCGCGTCCGAACTGGGCCATCCCTGCCTGACGGAAGGTGCGCTGTTGAGCGATCAGGCCGGCCGAGGCCAGCAATGCCGCAGGAATGCCAAGCACATATCGCGTCCAAACCTCCGCCACCGCCCACAACTCTTGCTCGCCGCCAAACTGCCCGCGGAAGTAAAGCACGCCAAAGCCCCATACCGCGGTCATGATTAACGGGATGAGCAGGCTCAGGCGGCGTATACGGTCGCTGGACGAGAGGAGCGAGGCGCCAAATGCACCCAACGAGATGAACGAGAAGGCCAGGAGCGCGAGGCGCAAAGTCTCCCAGGCCAGCAAGGCGTAGCCTTGGCCGGGCAGGTGGCCCATGACCTTGAACATGTCGAGCCATTCGTGGGCTGCGTGAATCAGGCCGAAGCCGGCCAGTGGGCGAAGCGCATGCCGCAGACGTGCCTCCGGGCCGCGGCTGACCTCCAGAATGATGAGCAGGCCCATACTAAAAAAGGCCAGCCCATAGACGAAGAAGATAAAGGCGAGAGTCGGATTCATGGGACGTTGGCGAGTCGTGTGCTTGCTTGCTAGTCTAGCACCGCGTGTGGCATTTGACTACTATCACAACGGGTAAGGGCCCAGCCGCGGGGGGCCCACCCGGCTGGCCGGGGAGGCACTTACGGGCCCGGGATTGTGTTTGTGGCAGCTACCCGTTGCGATGCAAGCTGCCCGCATCCGGCTTCAATCTCGATCCCGCGCCGGACGCGCACCGTACAAGGTACGCCGTGTGCCTCGAGCGCGGTGCGGAATCGTTCGGCAGCGTCACGAGAGGTGGGCTGGCCGTCGTAGCCGTGGGTGGGGTTGAGCGGGATCAGGTTGACGTGGCACAACAACCCGTGGCAGCGCTCGGCGAGTGTGCTGGCCTGCTCGGGCGTGTCGTTTACGCCGGCGATCAGCGCCCACTCGAATGTCAAACGCCGGTGGGTGGTGCTCACGTAGTAGCGACACGCGTCGAAGAGCATGTCGAGCGGGTAGCGGCGGTTGATCGGAAGAAGCCGCGAACGCAGCTCATCGGTGGCCGCATGCAGCGATACGGCCAGGTTGATTTGCCGGTGCTCATCGGCGAAGCGCCGGATGGCGGGCACCAGCCCGACGGTGGAGATCGTGATGCGGCGCGCGCCCATGGCAAAGCCGGCCGGGTCGGTCAAGCGGTCCATGGCGGCCAGCGTTGCAGCGTAATTCTGCATCGGTTCGCCCATGCCCATCACCACGATGTTGGTGATGCGCTGCGCGTGCTGGGCCAGATGCCGGGCGAGGAACAGCACTTGCGCGACGATCTCCCCCGAGGTCAGGTTGCGGCTGAGGCCCATCTGCCCCGTGGCGCAGAACACGCACCCCATGCCACAGCCCGCCTGGGAGGAGATGCACACGGTTCGCCGGCGGTCGTAGTCCATCAGCACCGACTCGACTGTGGCGCCGTCGTGCAGGTCGAAGAGCTGCTTGAGCGTGCGCCCGTCCCGCGAACGCCATTCGTGCGAAAGATGAAGCGGTGCGAAGTTGAACGAGGCCAAGTGATGCACGAGCGCGGCCGGCAGGCCGCTCATCTCCGCTGGATCGGTCGCCAGACGCCCGTAAAGGTGCGACCACACCTGGCGCGCACGGAAGCTCGGCTCGCCCCGCTGCACCAAGTGCGAGGCGAGTTCATCGAAGGTCAGGTCGTGGATGAACGGGGGAGGGGCCATGGCCGCCATCCGAAACGCGCCGGCCTCAGCCGAGCGCGGAACGCCAGGCCTGAGTGAGCTCGGGCAGGCCGCCGAACACCCAGCTCGGCGGGCAGGCGGCGTGCGCCGCCTCGTCGGCCGAGGATACCCCGCTCAAGACCAGAATGCTTGACAGCCCGGCGCGATGCGCGCCGAGAATATCGGTTTCCAGGCGGTCACCCATCGCGGCGGTCTCGCGCGGTGTCCGGCCCAGGCTGGCCAGCGCCATCTCGTAGAGCAGCGGCTCGGGCTTGCCCACGACCGTCGGCTGTGCGCCGCTGGCCGCGCTCAGCGCCGCCAGGATTGCGCCGTTCCCGTGGGTGATGCCGCGTTCGGTGGGGAAAGTCATGTCGGCGTTGGTGGCCACAAAGCGCGCGCCGCCGCGCAGCGAAATCGTTGCGTTGCCGAGCTTGGTCCAGTTCAGGCCGCGGTCCATGCTGCACACCACGATGTCAGCCGTCAGGTCCTCCTCGCTTACCACACGTAGGCCGGCCTCGCCGAGCGCCTGCCGGATGCCCTCTTCTCCGATGACATACACCTTGGCTCCCGGCGCCTCCCGACCCAAATAGGCCGCCGTGGCCAGGGCCGAGGTCAGCACTTCTTCCTCGGCGGCATGCACCCCGAAGCCCGCCAGCTTGGCGACGTAGGCAGCCGGGGTGAGGCTGGCATTGTTGGTCGCCAGGCGGAAGAGGATGCCGCGTTCGCGCATGAAGGCGAAGAATGCGGCCAGACCCGGCAAGGCGGTGTCGCCGCGCCACAGGACGCCATCGATATCAATGATCAGGGCCCGGAGGTCGGCCAACGAGCGGGGGGCCTCCGGGCCCGGTGCGGTTCTCGTCACAACGTTTCCTGGACCTCGGCTACTTCTTGTTCCGTTCGGGCTTGGGGCTTTCTTCAAGGACCTTGTCGACCAGGCCAAACTGCATCGCTGCCTGGGCGTCCATGTAGTAGTCGCGCTCGGTGTCGCGTTCGATCACGTCCAGCGACTGGCCGGTGTGCTTGACAAGGATTTGGTTGAGCCGATCGCGCAAGCGCAGGATTTCCTTGGCCTGGATCTCGATGTCGGTGGCCTGGCCCTGCGCCCCGCCCAGCGGCTGGTGGACGTGGATGGTCGCGTGGGGCAGCGCGTAGCGCGTACCCTTGCTGCCCGCTGCCAGCAGTACCGTCCCGAAGGAGGCGGTCACGCCGACCGCATAGGTGGCGATCGGGTTGGGGATCTGCTGCATCGTGTCGTAGATCGCGAGGCCGGCATAGATATGTCCGCCCGGCGAGTTGATCCACATTTGGATTTCGCGTTCCGGGTCCTCGCGGCTGAGGTAAAGCAGCTGTGCTACGACCAGGTTGGCTACCTGATCATTGATGGCGGTTCCGAGGAAAACGATCCGCTCGTGCAGCAACAGTGAAAAGATGTCGTAGGCGCGCTCGCCCCGGCTGGTGCTTTCGATGACCATCGGGATGAGGGCGCTCGGTTCATGGTGGGTCATGGTGTCCTCCAAGGTGTTCTACGTTGTCCGGCTAGGCGGCGGATGTCTCGCCCTTCTCTGCCGAGGTCGGGATGGGAGCCAGCTCGGGAGCGCGCCCCTGGCCGATCTCCGCGACACGCCGCACGGCCTTCTCGTTGAGCAAATCCTCCAGGAAAAGGCGGCGCAGGGTGGGGTCCTTCAGCGCCTGCTGCGAGCGGGCGTCATCGCTGCCGCCCGGCATGCCGGCGAAGGTCTGGCGGAAGCGTTCGGCGATTTCCTCCTCCGACACCTGCAATCCCTCGCGCTCGGCCAGCTCGCCCAGGAAGAGGCCGCGCACCAGACGCTCACGCGCCTGAGGTTCGTATTCCTTCTCCAGCGCCTCGCGTCCGCCGGGGCGGGTCTTCAAATACACTTCGAGCGTGGCGCCTTCGCGTTGCAGATTCGATTCGAGCGTGCGCAGCATGCGCTCGACTTCCTCCTGCACCAAGACCTGCGGGAAACGCACGCTGCCCCCGGCAATCATCTTGTCGAGCACTTCGCGCGCGTAACCCTGCTCGGCTTCGGTGCGCGCTTGCGCTTGCAGCGCCTCGCGCACGGCCACGCGCAGATCATCGACAGTGGTCTTGTCGCTCACCGCGCGTACGACCTCCTCGCTCCATTCGGGCACACGGCGTTCCTTCACCGCCAGGCAGTTGAACTGCATGTGGGCGGTTTTGGCGCGCAGGCGCTCGACCGGGAAGGTGTCGGGATAGGTGAAATCCACTTCGCGGGTTTCGCCGGCGCGGATTCCTTCCAGCTTCGGGCCGCATCCGGGGAAGCGCCCGCCCAGGTTCTCGTTGAGCTCAACTTCCACTGCGCCGCCTTCGTCGCCTTTGCCGCCCACCGGGATCGACTCCGTCTTACCTTCGGCGGTGGTGAGGTTGGCGCTGATCTTGGCCAAGAGGATGTCGCCCGGAGCTGCAGGGCGATCGACCGGGGCCAGCAGCGCCTGCGACTGGCGCAGGCTCTCCAGCACACGTTCGACCTGTTCCTCCTCCACCGGCGGTTCCTCGAAGGACAGGCGCAGCTCGCGATAGGCGCCAGGATCCACTTCCGGCGCCAGCGGCACCGAGAAGCGCATCACCAGCGGCTCACGCGAGACGACCTCTTCCAGTGTCCCGGCGCGCGCGGGCTCGATCGTGTGCTCGTCGAGCGCCTTTCGATAAAGCTCGGGCCCGAGTATCTCGATCGCCTCGTCGAACACGGCTTGCTCACCAAACTGAGTCACCACCACGGCGTACGGGGCTTTGCCCTTGCGAAACCCGGGAATATTCGCGTGCTCCGCCAGGTGCCGCGCCGCGCGCTTCATCGCACCTTCAATTGCGGTGGGTTCGGCTTCGATGGTTAGTGTCCCAAGGCACTCGCCTGTCTTTTCGAATTGAGTCGTCATGCGTTCGCAGGCATCCTTTCGGGTAGCAAAATGCGCCGCCCGTAAAGGGCGGGGCGCATGGTGGGGAAGGAGGGACTTGAACCCTCACGCCTTGCGGCACATGATCCTAGGTCATGCCTGTCTGCCAATTCCAGCACTTCCCCAGCGAGCCCATTATAGCCTGCGGCTTCGACCTCTGACAAGGACATTTTACGCACAGCTGCGTTAGATCTTTATATGAGGGCCCAGCACGCATTACGCTTGGCCGCGCTCGCGCGCCGAGCGCACTCGTCCCGCTGGCGGACGACGAGGTCCGGGTGTCTCGCGTTCGCCAGCACGCTCCGCCTTACAACGTGATATCCTGCGGCAAGGTGAGACATGCCAACAATCCTCGAGCAGGAAATCGACGAGCAGCCCGATGTCTTGGAAGGCTTTCTAGCCTCGGCCGGCGAACCCACCCGCCGCGTCGCCGCCGAGATCTCCCGGCGCGGGGTTTCGTACATCATGATCGCGGCGCGTGGATCCTCCGATAACGCGGCGCGCTATGCCCAGTACCTGTTCGGGGCCCGGAACCACTTGCCCGTGGCGCTCGCCACGCCCTCCCTCTACACGCTCTACGATTCGCCGCCGCGGCTTGAGGGCGCGCTGATCATTGGCATCTCCCAATCTGGGCGCTCGCCGGACATCGTCAGCGTGATGGAGACGGCACGCGCGCAGTCACGCCCATGCCTGGCCATCACCAACGACCCGGCCTCGCCGATGGCGCTGGCCGCGGATTGGATCGTCCCGCTGGCCACGGGGGAGGAACGCGCCGTGGCGGCGACTAAGACCTACACCACCTCGCTGGGCGCATTGGCACTGCTTTCGGCCTCGCTGTCCGGAGAGGCCGCCGCCCAGGCGGACCTCGCTCGGATCCCCGGCCAGATGCGCCTCGCCCTCAGCCAGGCGCAGGGCATCGGCCCACTCGTCGAACGATACCGTTACGCCGAAGGCAGCGCGGTGATCGGACGAGGCTTCAATTACGGGACCGCCTTCGAAATCGCATTGAAGGTCAAGGAGCTGACCCGGCTGGTGATCGAACCCTACTCGTCGGCCGACTTTCTCCACGGCCCGATCTCGATTCTCGAACCCGGGTTTCCCCTCATTATCGTGGCGCCCACCGGGCGGACGCTGCCCGACCTCGATCATCTAGCCGGTGAAGCCCTCCAGCGCGGGGCCGAGTTGATCGTCATCTCCGACGATTCCGATCTGCTCCAACGCGCGCGCACGCCTCTGCCATTGCCTCGCAACACCCCGGAATGGCTATCGCCTCTGGTGACCGTCTTGCCGGGCCAGTTGTTTGCCGCGCACTTGGCGCGCGCCAAAGGATTCGACCTCGATCGCCCTGTAGGGCTGAGCAAGGTAACCCAAACACGCTAGCCGGGTCTCCCTGGACCCATTCGCGCACGAGACCGCGACGATGCGCCGGCGTGACGGTGGGTGTCGTGTCTGGGCGCCATTGCGTTGACACCCCACTGCGCTCAACGTATCATTGCCGCGCCATGTTTCCATCCGGCCTGAGGTGACTATGGAACTCGGAACAATCCGCAAAGTCGACATCGACCGCGAGGTCCAGCAGGCGTATCTCGATTACGCCATGAGTGTCATCGTGGCCCGCGCGCTGCCCGATGCGCGCGACGGGCTCAAGCCGGTGCAGCGCCGCATCCTGTACGCCATGCACGATATGCACCTTGCGCCTGGCACGCCCTTCAAAAAGTCGGCGCGCATCGTGGGTGAGGTGCTGGGCAAGTATCACCCCCACGGTGACATGGCGGTGTACGAGGCCATGGCGCGCATGGCCCAGGATTTCTCGATGCGCTACCTGCTGGTGCAGGGGCAAGGCAACTTCGGTTCGGTGGATGGTGACCCGCCGGCGGCCATGCGCTACACCGAATCGCGCCTGGCGCCGGTGGCCACCGAGCTCCTGGCGGATCTGGAGCGGGACACGGTCGGCTTCCAAGTCAACTTCGACGGCACGCTGAGCGAGCCGGAGGTGCTTCCGGCCGCAGCACCCAACCTGCTGGTGAACGGCGCCACCGGCATTGCCGTGGGCATGGCCACCTCCATCCCGCCTCACAACTTGGGCGAGGTATGCGATGCGCTGATCTTCATGCTGCACGCGTGGAGCCGGCTCGATGAAATCTCGGTCGAAGAGCTGCTGCGTTTCATCCAGGGGCCGGATTTCCCTACCGGGGGCCTCATCCTCGACCGTGCGGGCTCGGAGGAGGGCCTCTCGGCAGCCTATGGCACCGGACGGGGCAAAGTGCTGGTGCGCGCGCGGGCTCATGTCGAGGGAATGGAGCGCGGACGGACCCGGCTGCTGGTCACCGAGCTGCCTTACCAGGTCAACAAAGCCGGGTTGCTTGAACGGATCGCCGAATTGGTGCGGCAGGGCGCGCTGGAGGGAGTCGCCGACCTGCGCGACGAGTCGGACCGCCAGGGGATGCGCATCGTCATCGAACTCTCGCGCACGGCCGATGCCCGCAAAGTGCTGCGCGAGCTGTACAAGCGCACGCCGATGGAGACCACCTTCAGCATCATCCTGCTGGCCCTTGTCCGCGGTGAACCGCGCATGCTCTCCCTCAAACAGGCCCTGCGCGTATTCCTCGATCACCGCCTGGAGGTCATTCGCAAGCGCACCCTCTTCGATCTGGCACGTGCCAAGGAACGCGCACATCTCCTGGAGGGACTGCGCATCGCGCTCAAGAATCTAGAGGAAGTCATCCGCCTGATTCGCGCGGCCAAGGATGCCGACGAGGCCCGAGCTCGCCTGCAAAAGCGGTTCAAGTTGAGCGAGGTACAGGCCACGGCCATCCTCGACATGCCGCTGCGGCGACTGGCGGCGCTCGAACGGGAGAAGATCGAACTCGAATACAAAGAGAAGCTGGCCCAGATCAAAGAGCTGGAACGGCTGCTGGCCTCGCCCAAGCTGATGCGCGAGGTGCTCGCCCAGGACCTGGCGCGCGTCAAGGCCGCTTACAACGACCCGCGTCGGAGCGCGATTGTCCGGGGGTGGGAGGAGCCCGCCAGCATGCCGCTCACCGTGGAGGAGACCCTGCCTTCGCAGCACGTGTGGGTCACGCTGACCGCCGAGGGCCTGCTTTCGCGCACCGAAGATACCAAGCGGGCGCTGGCGCTGCCGCACGTCGCGCCGCGTTTCGTGCTAGAGGCCAATACGCGAGATACGCTGCTGCTGATCACTGAGAAAGGCCGCGCCGCCGCGCTCAACGTGCACTCTGTGCCGGCGCGCGCACGCGCCGAACAGGGCGCGCCCTTCCATACCTTGTGCAGCCTAGATGCACCCAGCCGCGTTGTGGCTGGCGTTGCGTTGCCGTCGTCCGCCGCGGCCGAAGCAGGCTTCCTGGTGCTCGCCACCCGGCGCGGTATGGTCAAAAAGACCGCCTTGGGTGATCTGCCGGGTCCCTCCACCCAAGTGCTGACCCTGATCAAGATGGCGGCCAACGATGGACTGGCGTCGGCTTTCGTGACTCAGGGCGATGAAGACGTATTGATGGTCACCTCGCAGGGCATGGCCATCCGCTTCCGCGAGCGCGAAGTGCGGCCGATGGGCATGAATGCCGCGGGCGTGCTCGGGATCAAGCTGGGCCGCGCCGACGAACAGGTCGTGGCGGTGCAGCCCGTGCTCCCGCGCAGCGACGTGCTGCTCGTTGCGCAATCTGGCCGGGCCAAGCGCACCCCGCTTGCGCAGTACCCTGTGCAAGGGCGGCACGGCGTCGGGGCGCTCACGTGGAAGATGGCGCGCAAGGAAGCACTGGTCGGCGCGCTGGTGGGCGATGCCGATACGCGCTTCATTCTGGCGTTCAACGACGGCCTGGGCAAGCTGGCCCGCTTGAAAGATGCCCCGCGCCGCGCACGCCTCTCGGCCGGTGGGGTGGTGGTCAAACTCAAGAAGGGTCAATCACTGCAGAGTGTTGTGGCCATCGCAACCGAGCGCGAACTGCGGGCGCCGGCCGCTAAGAAACGACGGGCGAAACCCGCTGCCCCTCCGCCAAAGAAGCCGGCCCCCCGGGCGCGCCGCTCGGCCGCGGCCCACACCCCAACCGCCAAGACCAAAAGCAAGAGCCGACCGGGTCGGTCGGCTCGAGCGAAGCGATGAGCTGCGCAGCTCATCCTTAGGTGCGGTCGATGGTGAAGTAAGTGTAGTGGTATTGGATTTTGCCGTCACGCATGCCCAGCG
>JBGOXY010000042.1:0-13346 GCA_041479415.1 Anaerolineae bacterium | reverse complement strand
TACTCTCCATGGCCAATGCCGGACCCAACACCAACGGCAGCCAATTCTTCATCACCCACCGCGCCACAGCGCACCTCGACAACAAGCACAGCGTGTTCGGCAAGGTGATCAAGGGCATGGAGGTCGTCCTGGCCATTCCCGATCGGGACCCGGCGCGCGCCAAGGAGCCTGGCACGAAGATCACCTCGATCGACATCGTCGAAGCCTAAGCCTGCCACGTCTACTGCCAGACAACAATCGCGGCCGTCGTGGCCGCGATTGTCTTTTCCTTCGAGGATCAACCGCTGCACCAGGCTACAACTTGAGGTGCGCGGTGACATGGCCCCTCTCATCCGCAGGCATGACCGTGAAGCCCATGTGCTGGAACATCTGCTGCATGATGTGGTTGTCCTCCGTGATCACGGAGGTTACTTGGGTGAGCTTTTCATCGCGCGCTATCTGCAGGCTGCGGCGCATCATCTCGCGGCCCAGGCCGCGCCCCTGGAAGGAGTCTGAGATCAGCGTGGAGAACTGGCCCTCATCGGCGCCGTGAATCTTATCGACGCGCGCTGCACCTACGATGACCGGTTTCCCATTAGGGGGATCCTGCAGCTCCGCCACGAGCACCATCTCCCGGTCGTAGTCCGTGAAGCAGATGCGCGCCAGGCGCTCGTGACGCACGCGCTGGCTGAGCATCATTGGATGCAGGAAGCGCAGATACACGCTGTGGTCGGACAGCCCCTCATGGAAGGTGACCATTGCCGGTTCGTCTTCCGGGCGGATCGGTCGAATCACCAGGCGCGTCCCATCCTTGGCCGTCCACGGTTGGACGTAGCGCGAGGGGTAAGGTCGAATGGCCAGCTTGGGCAATTGTTCGGCCGTGAGCTGCGGGTCGTGCAGCACCACGCGCGCGTCAAGCGCCACAAGCCCCTCCGGCGAGGCCATCAACGGGTTGATGTCGATCTCCTTGATCCAGCGCTGTTCGACCACCAGTTGGCCGAAGCGGACCATCAAGTGCGAAAGGGCATCCAGGTCCACCGGCTTGCGTCCGCGCACGCCCATGAGCGCCTTGTAGACGCGAGTTTGTTCCATCATGCGCCGGGCAAGGGTCGTGGTCAGTGGCGGCAGAGCCAGCGAACGGTCCTTGTAGATCTCGACCAGCTGACCGCCCGAGCCGAAGAGCAATACCGGCCCAAACTGCGGATCGATGCTCGAGCCCAGGATGAGCTCGTAGCCCGCGCTTTGCACCATGGGCTGCACCGTGACGCCCAGGAAGTCCTTCGAGCCGTCCCGCGAACCCGCGGCTGGGCCGCGCGTCTTCACCGCATGCTCGATTGCGCGGTAGGCACGGCGCACTTCGTCCGCATCGGCCAGGTTGAGCTGCACTCCGCCGACATCGGTCTTGTGAGTGATGGTCTCGGAGTAGATTTTGAGCACCACCGGGTAGCCCATCGCCTCGGCGATCTTCACGGCTTCGGCCTCGCTGGAGGCGATGCGCGTTTCCACCGAGGGAATGCCATAAGCGGCCAGCAGCTGCTTTGATTCGTACTCCGTGAGTATTACGCGTCCACTCTTGTGCACAGCCCCGACGATCCTCTCGGCCGCGGCGTGGTCGATCGGCTCGCCCTCGCCGTCGCTCTGCAGCGCGGGCGTCTCGTACAACCCGCGCAAGTTGTAGGAATAGCGCCACATGTAGGTGAACACCCGCGCCGCCGTGTCCGGATATTCGAAAGTGGGGATATTGGCGCGATTGAGCAGGGTCTGGCCCACCTCCACATCGGCGCCGCCCATCCACGAGGCCAGCACCGGCTTGCCAGTGGATTGCGCGAAGGGGGTCAGCATCTCGGCGGTGAGGGTCGGGTCGGTCATCGCCTGCGGCGTGAGCACGACCAGCAGCCCGTCGCTGTCGGCATCCTTCACGGCGATCTCCACCGCCTTGGCATAGCGTTCGGGGCTGGCATCTCCCAGGACGTCGATGGGGTTGTTGTGGCTCCAGGCCGGGGGCAGCAGCAGGTTGAGAGCCTCCGTCGTCGCGGACGAAAGGTCGGCCAGCTCGCCACCGCCGGTGATCAGCGCATCGGTGGCGATGACGCCCGGGCCGCCGGCATTGGTGACGATGGTCAGGCGCGGACCCTTCGGCCGAGGTTGTTTGGCCAGCACATCGGCCATGTGGAAGAGGTCGGCAATCGAATTGACACGCAGCACGCCCGAGCGGCGGAAGGCCGCCTCGAGCACTTCGTCGGAGCCGGTGAGCGAGCCGGTGTGGGAGGCGGCAGCGCGCGCGGCGCCCTCGGTCCGTCCGGGCTTGATGACGATGATCGGCTTGTTGAGGCTGACCTCGCGCGCCGAGGAAATGAACGATCGGGCATCGCCGATCGACTCCATGTAGATGACAATGCTCTCGGTGCGCGGGTCGTCGCCCAGGTAGTCGATCAGGTCGCCCCAATCGACGTCGAGCATCGAGCCGATGGAGACGAAGGCGCTGAAGCCCACGTTCTCACGCAGGCTCCAATCCAGGACCGCGGTGCACAACGCGCCGGACTGGCTGATAAACCCCACTTTGCCCGGCCGCGCCATGACGCTGGCGAAGGTGGCGTTCAACCCGCTCATCGTGTTCATCACACCCAGGCAGTTGGGGCCGATCAGCCGCATGTGAGAGCGGCGCGCCTGGGCTAGGATCTGACGTTCAAGCTCCACTCCCTTCTCGCCGATTTCTTTGAATCCGGCTGAGATGACAATCGCGCCGCCCACGCCGGCATCCACGCACTCGCCGATGATGCCCGGTACGGTCGCGGCCGGGGTGACGATGACAGCCAGGTCCACCTTCTCGGGCACGCCTGCCAAATTCGGATAGGCCTTGATGCCCAGCACACTTGGGCGCTTGGGGTTGACGGGGTAGACCGTGCCGCCGAAAGGATTGCTGATCAGGTTCCACAAGATGGTGCGCCCCACACTACCGGCCGACTCTGTTGCACCCACCACCGCCACGCTCTTGGGCTGGAAGATCGGGTCGAGCGCCCGGCGTTCGTAGCGCAACACGTCATGGGATGGATCGAGGACTGCCTTGACTCTGCTGGACATCGATTGCTCCTGAGGGGTTATTGTTGTCGACCAGGCCTGTCGCCTGGGGGAAACGTCTCATGCCGCATTGGACCACACCGCTGGCGCGAAATTCCTGACATACTTCCTTTCCTCGCGTGCCTGCGATGCACACCCGGCATGAGGCACGCTGTGCATGGTATTTTACCGTGGGGAATGCCCTTCTAGATGGCTCGTGCACAGTCCCAGAGGCCGTTTGGTGACATTCTGCGCCCTGCAGGCCATGCCCAAAAGGGCTAAACGCCCTCTCGTCACCCGGGGCCGACCAGCCGACGGTATCACATAAGGCGGCCCACCACGCGCCCGCCCCAGGCCACCGCCGACTCCTGATCGTGCTCGCTCGCGCCGGGCCGCCTTGGCTGGAATCACCACCCTTCTCACAGAAACACGCCGGCAAAGTACAATCCGCCGCTCGCTTGTCTGAGGGCATCCTTCTTGCACCCTCAGTCTGGATACCGAAGGTCCAATCTCGAAGAGGTGTGCGGGAATGGTTGGAGCGACGCAACCCATCGCGCAAGGCACATCCGCCGCAAGGCCGCGGCGCCGTTCGACGCTCGCGCGGACGCTCGCCGCCTCGCTGGCGGGCCTGATCCTTCTCGCCATGGCCATCCCCATCGCCGCCGGAGTGATCGCCTATCTCGGGTTCATACAGAGCGACCGTATTGCTCCCGGAGTGTATGTGCGCTCGCTGCCCATCGGCGATCTGGCTCTGGCCGACGCGAACCAGGCGCTGACCCGCACCTACAATCAGGAATTGATGGTCGTCGTCACCGACACCTCAGACCCGGCGCGCGCATGGCCCGCGTATCCGGCCGAGTTCGGCATCTCTGTCGACAGCCTGGCCACCGCGCAGACGGCATTCGGCGTGGGCCGCCAGGAAGGCTTGGTCGCTGCCCCGCTCGATTACTACCAGTCGGCTTCGCACGGACGTCAGGTGGACCCACTGACTCGCTTCGATCCTGAGACAGCGCGCCGCGGTTTGGAGGCGTGGGCGCCGCTGCTCTATGTCGCCCCGCAAGAGGGCGCCATTGCGATCGAGAACGGCGTCGTAGTGCAGGCCCCCGGCATTCCGGGCAAAGCCCTGGATATCGATACAACCCTCGCGGTTTTGGCGACCAACGCCCAGACGGTGCTCGATTACAGCGTCGTGCCGCTCGTGGTACAGCCCGTCGCGCCGCACACCTACGATGTGTCGGGCGCCACGAACGAGGTCCAACGGCTGATCCATACCGACCTGACGCTGCAGGCCTACGACGCGGTCGTCGATGAATGGCGTACCTTCTCGCCCCAGCCGGACGACATCCTCAACTGGCTGCGGGTTCAGCCGGAAGGCGACGCGGTAAGCGTGCAGGTGGATGAAGCAGCCATCGACACGTACATCGCTGGCCTCTCCACGCAGTTGGGGAGTGACCGCGGGCTCGACCCGTCGCAGGCCCGCGCCGAATTGCTCTCCGGCTTGAACGGCGCATCCCTCGATTGGGTGGCGATCCGCTACGCCACACGCGGCTACACGGTCAACCCGCGCGATACCAAGATCTCGATTGCGGCATCGATCGGCGTGCCGGCGTGGAAATTGGAGGAGTACAACCCAGCGCTGCGAACGCGCGGGCCGGCCGCAGGCGAGAGCCTGACTCTGCCACCGCGCGACTCAATGCTGGTATTGCCTGTGGTCCCGGGCAAGCGCATCATCATCAGCATCAGCCAGCAGCGTATGTACATTTACCAGAACGGCGGGCTTATCCGCACCGAGATCATCTCAACCGGCATCGCCGATTCACCCACGCTGCCCGGGCTGTTTCAGGTCAAGTCGCACTACATCAATGCCTACGCCTCGGTCTGGGATTTGTGGATGCCGCACTTCCTGGGCGTGTATGACGCCGTGCCCGGGTTCGAAAACGGCATTCACGGCCTGCCGTTGCTTTCGAGCGGACGCCGCTTGTGGGCCGACGTGCTAGGCCGCCCGGCCTCCTTCGGCTGCATCATCCTGACGTTAGACGCGGCCGAATGGCTGTACGGATGGGCGGACAACGGCGTGGTGGTCGACATTCAACGCTGAGACCAAGCCGACGTGGTTGGTTGACGGCCACGAAGCGCCGAACTCTATCTGAAGCATCGACTCTCCCCCTCCCCGTTTTCCGGGGAGGGGTCGTTTAAGCCGCCAGGGATGAAGATCGGCCGCAGGAGGTTGCAGCAAGACGCTCCACCTCACCCCCTGCCCCCTCTCCGCCGAGAGAATGTCTTTGGCAGGATCCGATGTGGCGGAGAGGGGTGAGGGGCAGTGGGTGTTGTGCCTCATCGCGTGCGCGGCTCGGCACGCATCGCCAGGACTCAGGAGTGGCCACACGACGACTGCCGAGTACGATAGCGGTTCGAAATGAATCGTCCTTGCAGGGGGGTGCCGCTCAGCCTCGTTTGAGCGTCGTCGGGCTTCCCGCACGAACGGCGACGATCTCGGCCAGGATGCTCAGCGCGATCTCGGCCGGTGCGCGCCCGCCCAGGTCGAGCCCGATCGGCGCGCGCATGCGCGCCAGGTGTTCTTCGCTCACACCACTCGCGCGCAGCCGCTCACGGCGCAGTCGCTGCGTGCGCTGGCTGCCGAGCGCGCCAACGTAGAAGGCCGGGCTTGGGAGCGCGGCCACCAGCGCCGGGTCATCAATCTTCGGGTCGTGCGAGAGGACGGCCACCGCCGACGCCGGCGTCAGCCCCTCTTCGGCCAGCGCCTTATCGGGCCACAGGTTCGAGATAACGTCTACATGCGGGAAGCGCTCGCGCGTTCCAAATGCGCGGCGCGGGTCGATCACGAGCACTCGGTAGCCGAGCACTTTGGCCAACTGGCTGAGCTCTATCGCAATGTGTACCGCGCCGATGATGGCCAGCGTGGGCGGCGCAAGCTGCGACTCGACAAAGACTTCGACCTCCTGCCCTGCGACGTGCATCGACTTGGGTTCGGAGGCAATCGCCGAGAGCGCGGCGCGTGCCTGCGGCAGAAGCGCCTCGCGCAATTCGCCCGCGGCCGAACCGAGGGCCGTGCCATCCTGCTGCATGAGCAGCGTGTGACCCACCCAGGTTTCGGGCCCGCGGATAACGGTCAGGCGCACGGTGGGAGTGCCGCGCTCGATGGCGTGCGCCAGAAGATCGAAGGCGGAGGGGCCGCCCTGCGGACCGGGCGCAAGCAGCGGCGCGAGCGGCTCGACGAAGATGTCGATTTCGCCGCCGCAGGCCAGGCCTACCTCGAGCGCAGTATCGTCGGCCACACCGTAGTGCAGGAGCGCGGGGCGGCCAAGCTTAAGCACCTTGAGCGCCTCCTCCACCACCGCCCCCTCGACACAGCCCGCGCTCACCGAGCCGATCATCTCGCCCGTGGCACACACAGCCATCTTTGAACCGGGGATGCGCGGGGAGGAGCCCCACGTACGCACGACGGTCGCCAGGGCTACCTGGCGCCCCTGGGTGATCCACTCACGGATTTGGGGGAGGACGTCTCGCACGTTTGCCTCTCACTGCCCGCAGGCGGTTCGTGCTGCGGGCGCCATGACGGTGATTACGGCGCGCGGGAGACCCGCGCGCCGTAATATCACGCACCGAGCGTACTTGCCCTCTCTGCGCCGCGGGCTACTTGAGCGCCGCAACGACACCGGCTTGCAGGCGCTCGAGCCGCGCCTTGCGTTCATTCACGAAGCGGGTGATGCCCTCCAACAGCCAGCGCGGGGAGAGATGCGCCTCGTCAATCACTTCGTCGAGTGTCCCGCCCGTTCGCCAACGATTGTCCCAGTCAGCGGTCAGGGCATACGCCTCGCCGACATGGTTGAAAATCCAATCGCGCATCGAGGCCCGCGATTGCGTGCTGATCACCGTTGAGTCGAAGCGGTCTGCCTCTGAGAGTATCTTCTCGCGGTAGCTCTCCGGCTGCAGCGCGAACAGTTCCGGGCTCGACCCGTAGATGATCTTCACGTTCAGCCCGCGCCTCTCGAGCTCGGGAAGCAGGCTCACCACGCTGACCATCGAACTGGTGCCTTGCACGATGATCGTTCCGCCATGCGGCGCACCGGCTTTGTAGTCGCGTACCACGTACGCGCCGCGGCCGGCCTCGAAGTGCGAGGCCATGCCCAGCTTTTGGCGATCGGGGATGGGGATGGGAGGCCGCGTGAGATGCAGGACAACGATCGGCGCCTTCTCTTTCAGCGCCGCGCCCAAAAGCACGGGCACCTCATTGTACTCCCACGGATGCAGGTTTATCACCTGCCCGCGCGGGAAGAGCTGCATCACCGACGGCTCGAAAATGCCGAAGTGGGTGCGGCTGTCGTCAGCCGTCTCCGGCCCGGAGTGGCCGGCCACGTACACGACCTTGCCCACTTTGAGTTGGCAATCCTGTGCCAGTTGGCTGAACAGGCGCAGCATGCCGTACTTGAGATACGAGAACGAGCCGTAGGTCGAGCACGCGCCCCAGAAGCCGTCGAACTCCTTCTCCGGGTCCGCGGCGAAGTTGACCGAAGCCATGCCGGCCAGGATTCCGCAGTTGGCGAACTCGGTGATCTCCTGGGGGAGGAGCACGCCTTCTGGCGTGCCATAGCGCTCGTACCAGCCATAGCCCTTGAAGTCCCCGTAGCCTTTGGCAAAGCCACTGATGTTCGTCGAATCTGCCAGGTCGGCCGAGGCAGCCAGGAAGAGCGGCCGGCCGTATTCCTTTTCTCCGAAGGCGTTGATCCACGCGCCCCACTTGGCCAGGGCGGCGCGGTTGGGGATCGAGGTGCCCGGCGCCACGTACAGGTCGGCCGGGTAGGCGCGCGCATCGTACAGGCGCTCGTCCTTCCACGGGATGCCGCGCATGCCCAGCCGAAAGCCGGGGATCTCCTGCGGCACCGAGTCGCCCAGGGTCACCAGCCGCTCGGCCAGGTAATCCACAAGGGCCTGGTCGCGTGCCAGCACGTCCATCACCGCCTTGAGGTTGGCCTCGAATTCGCGTGCCAGTTCGGCCGGGTCGCCGGGCGCTTTGCCACCCATATTGGTGAAGGTGGCGCCGTACTTCTCGGCGAACTCGCGCCGAATCTGCCAGAACAGGTCGTCGTTTATCTTGTGCGGCGAGCCGTGCGACGGATTGTCGTACTTGAGGTAGCCGCGCCCCTTGCGGGTCTTGAACCACGCAGCGGAGGGCACTCGGCCGGGGTTCTCGCCCCACACCATCGAAACCACTGCCTGGGTCATCGGGCCCCACTCGCTGCCGAACTCGGCGCCGAACACGCGCCAGCCGTGCGAGCCGAGCCAATCCTTCGGCGTACCATACACCACCGTGCTCACCGGATGGTCGTCGATGCCGTAATCGTTCCAATCGACAAGCAGATACAGGTTGTCGAGCGCCAGGCCCCAAGCGGAGTTCATCATCTCGTGCGTGGCACCAGGCGTGAGGCCGGCTTCACCCTCGAGCCCGAATACCTTGACGCCCTCCGCTCCGGCGCGCTTGAGCGCCAGCGCCTCGCCCGCGGCGGCCGGGCCGCCGTGGCCGGAGGGGCCGGTGTTGAATTTGAGGAAGAGCGTCTTGCCTTCCATCTCGGCATGACCCGAGAGCCCACCACGGTGGCGGAAGGCGAGCAAATCCTGCCACACCAGCATGCGCTCGGCCGCATTGGGCACCGCGTAACGAGAGTCGCGGGTCTGAGCCTGCTTTATCCGCAGGGCTTCATTGAGCACCGCGAGAGTCGTGTAGACGAGAGGAATGGTATGCCCGCCGACCAGGACGAAGCGATCGCCGAAGCGTTTCTCCGGATGACGGATATCCCAGCGCATGGCCCCGCTGAGCAGTGTGACCAGGAAGGCGTGCACCTTGGAGCGCGAGCCGCCGGGGTGGCCGCTCTGCCGGTAGTTGAGCGTAACATCGAGCAGCGAATCGACCAGGTCCTTGGTGCGCTCCCAGTACTCGAAATGGGAGGTCAGGTCCTTGTAGCGCTGGGCCAGGCGCTCCTCTTGAGCTGCATCCATAGTGCACTCCTTCTCGTGCGATGATCGGCCCGCACTCGGGCCGGAGGGTGCGGCAGAGCCGAACCGTTCAGGCCTGCGACCAGGCGTCCTGCCACACGCGCTTGGCGCTAGCGATAACCAGCTCGGGTGTTTCTTCCGGGGTGAGGGGTTTGACTTCGAACCCGACCCACGGCCGCGGTGTCCGCCCGGCTTTGAGATAGCCGGTCGTGAACAACGCGCGGATGAACTCGATGACCTCGGGCGTGTCGTTGGCGCCACCCGGCCATCCGAATCGCGGGTGCATGTCGCCGTAACCTGGCGCGCCGGGCGTCGTCACACAATTCCCGACATGGATGTGCACCAGGAAGTCCTTGAGCTCGTGCAGCGCCTTCTCCGAGTGCTCGGAGAGCAGCGGTTGATGGCTCAAGTCATACATCAGGCCAAATTCCGCGAAGCTCGCGCGCACGGCCGCGGCGTACTCCGCCGCGAGCGGGCTTGGCCCGATGAGCGCTTTCTTGTCCACGTCGCGATCGAACGTCTCGCAGGTCAGCGCCACGCCCTTCTCGCGCCCGTAGGCACACAGCTCCTTGGTCGAGGTGATCAGCGCCTTGAGTGCCGCGCCGCGGTCCTTCTGGCCGGGATCTTTGCCGGAGAGAAAGGCCAGGCGCTTGGCACCGTACCAGGCGGCCTCGTCGATGCGCGTCTTGAGCACCGTCACGGCCGCCGCGCGCTCCGCTTCATCCAGGCTGTTGGGGTTGAGCTTGCCCATCAGCACGGCCGGCTGCGCACCGTAACCCACGCCGATATGCGAAGCCACGAGCACCTGCCGCGCCGCCTCGCGTTCGGCCGGGTCTTTAATGTGGGTGATCTCGATGCCGCCGAAGAAGGTGTCGGCCGCAATCTTGGCCATGCTTTCGGCAATCGGCCCCTCGCCGGTGATAGTCTTGGGGTAGGCCATGAAGTGCACGATGCTCATCGTGCAGAAGTTGTCCCAGTGCTTGTCCATCGATTGTCCTTTCGAGTCGCGCAGCGGGCTCAGGCGGGCGGCGGCACCGGGTTTTCCGGTGGGCGCCCCTCGATGACCGCCATCACGTCTTTCACCACCATCGCCATGCGCAGCAGGGCTTCGTCGGTATGAGCCGCCATGTGCGGCGAGAGTACCACGTTCTCCAGCGCAACGAGCGGGCTGTCGGCGGGCAGCGGCTCCGGGTCGAACACATCCAGCCCCGCCCCAGCGATCCAGCCTTCCTGCAGCGCGCGGATGAGCGCCGCCTGATCGACCACCGGCCCGCGCGAGGAGTTGATCAGGAAGGCCGTCTTCTTCATCTGGCGCAGCGCCGCCTCGTCGATCAGCCCCTGGGTCGACGGCAGGAGCGGCGTGTGCACCGACACGAAATCGCTTTCGCGCAGCACCTGCTCAAACGGGAGCCGACGCGCGCCCAGATCCTCTTCCGCTTGCGAGTAGGCCACGACGTCGAAGTAGACGATCGGCATCTGCAACCCGCGGTGGCCCATGGCCGCCACACGCTGGCCGATCTTGCCAAAGCCCACCAAGCCCAGCGTCTTGCCCTGCACCTCGGTGCCGATCAGCCGGTAGCGTGCGCCAAAGTCACCGGCGCGCGCGGCCTTGTCGGCCGCGGCCATGCGCTTGGCAAGCATGATCATCATGCCCAGGCAGTGCTCAGCCACCGATTCGTCGTTGGCGTAGGGCGTGTTGACCACTACGATGCCGCGTTCGGCCGCGGCCGCGCGGTCGATGGCCTCCACCCCCACGCCGTGGCGCGCCACGACCTTGAGGCGCGGGGCGGCCTGCATCAGGCGCCGGCTCACCTTGCCGTTGGCGCGGAGGATGATCCCGTCCACATCGGCCACGGCCTGGAGCAGGCTGTCTTCTTCCAGGCTCTCGGCCATGCGCACCTCAGCCCGCTCGCGCAGCCAGGCCACGGCCGTCGGGTGCATCTCTTCATATAAGAGTACGATCGGTTTGCTCATCGAAGCGCCTTACTTGTGAACGCACAGGCGCGCGCCACGCGAGTCGTAGCTCATTTCCTGGTAGACCGTCTTCCATTCCAGGTAGTCGTCGATGGCCAGCGAGCCCTGCTCGCGGCCGATGCCGCTCATCTTCATGCCGCCGTAGGGTGCCTGCACGAACGAGCCGTGGATGTCGTTGATCCACACCGAACCGGCTTCCATGCGCTGCGCCGCCAGGTAGCAGTTGCGCGCGTCGCGGCTGAAGAAGTAGGCCGACAGGCCGAAGACCGTGTCGTTGGCGAATTCGAAAGCCTGCTCCAGGTTGCCGCCCACCTTCATAAAGGCCAGCACCGGGCCGAAAGTCTCTTCGCGCATGACCTCCATGGCGTGGGTGCAGTCCGCGAGCACGGTCGGCGCAAAGAAGAAGCCGCGATCGCCGATGCGCGCCCCGCCGCTCAGCACCTTGGCGCCTTTCGCCACGGCGTCCTTCACCTGGCTCTCGACCCATTCGAGTTGCTTGCGGTTGACCAGCGGGCCGATATCCACGCCTTCTTTGAACCCATCGCCGGCCACGATCTTCTTGGCAAACTCGGCCACCATCTTCACCAGGCGGTCGTAGACCTTCTCGTGCACGTAAACCCGATTGACGCGGTTGCACACCTGGCCGCACGAGCGGAAGGCCTGGAAGGTGAGGGCCTCGGCCGCCTTCTCCAGGTCGGCATCCTCCCACACGATGCACGGGCACTGCCCGCCGAGTTCCAAGGTGACGCGCTTGATGCCCTCGGCGGCAGCCTTCATCACCGAGATGCCGCCGGACACGCTGCCGGTGATGGCCGCCTTGCGCACCAAGGGATGGCGCACCAGCGCCTCGCCCACGCTGCTGCCGCCGCCGGTGATCACGTTGAAGACGCCGGGCGGAAAGCCGACGTCGATGGCAATCTGCGCCACCATGGGCGCGGTGAGCGGGGTATCGGAGGAGGGCTTGGCCACCACCGTGCAGCCGGCCGCGAGGGCCGGGCCGATCATGCGGCTCAGCAGGTGCAGCGGGTCGTTCCACGGCGGGATGGCGGCAATCACGCCCATCGGTTGGCGCAGCACGTAAACGAACTTGTCGCGAATGTCCGATTGGATGACCATGCCGTGGATGCGGCGCGCTTCCTGCGCGTAATATTCAACCACGGTGCAGAAACCGTTGATCTCGCCCTTGGCCTGGGGGAAGGGTTTGCCCTGCTCGGTGGTGAGCACACGCCCGATATCTTCCACCCGCGCGCGCACGGCGTTGACGAATTTCTGCATCAGCGCGCCACGCTCGGCCGCCGGCATGTCCCGACAAACCTTGAAGGCCGCGTGTGAGGATGTGACCGCCGCATCGATTTCGTCCGGCGTGGCCACCGGCACACGCCCGATCAGTTCTTCGGTCGAGGGGTTGTAGACGTCGATGAACTTGCCTGAACTGCCCTTGACCGGTTTGCCGTCGATGATCATGGGCGTGACTTCGATTGTTCCTGCTGGCATGGTAGTCTCCTCAGAATTACAGAGTGGTATCAAATAGTGAGGCTCAGGCAACCGCCGCTTCGCGCATGGGCCGGGGCCCCTGCGCGGGAAGAGCGCCCAGCGCGCCTGGAGCCCACGCGTGGGCCAGCTCGTACGCCAGGACGGGCATGAGCGACTCAGCCAGCTGCCGGAAACTGGAAACGACAATTGCATTGCGGTAGATGCGGTTCACGAAATCGGCGCCGATCCCAATGCCGATGATCCTGACGCCCTGCCCTTCCAGCGAGCGCACCGTGCGGATCAGGTGATCGGCGTCGCCGTTGGGCTGGCCGTCGGAAATCACGATCATCACCCGCGTCCGTTCGCGCCGATCCTGCAAGCGGCGGAAGGCGAACAGCAGGTGTTCTTCATCCCAGTTGTTGTGGCGCGGCACGATGCCGGTCAGGCGCGCGCGCACGTTGCCGTAGGGTTCGTGGAAGCGTTTGTACAGCCGGTGCTCGAGCGGGCTGCAGCGCGTGGTGCGGTAGGCACTCGCCGGCACGAGCCCCAGGCGCATGGCCGCGCGCGCCTCGAATTCGGCAGTGCTGTAGCCGATCACCTCAAATGGCAGGTCCATCTGGCTGAGAGTCTCCCCCAAGAGCAGGGCCGCCTTGCGGGCCACTCGGTACTTTTCCTGCCCTTGCATGCTGGCGCTCTCATCAATCAGCAGACTGAAGGCCGCCGAACGTTCGCGCGTGATCGCGCGCTCGAACAGGCGGTAGTCGGCCAGACGCTGTTTCCACAGCTTGGCCGTGCGCAGCGTGCCGCTGCGATAGTGCCCGCCGAAGCGCAGGTACGCTTGCTCGAGCATC
>JBGOXY010000041.1:0-13500 GCA_041479415.1 Anaerolineae bacterium | reverse complement strand
GGGACGCCGCATTACATTTCGCCCGAGCAGGGCCAGGGCCGCCACGACCTGGACGCCGGCACCGACATCTATTCGCTGGGCGTGGTGCTGTACGAGATCGTCGTTGGGCGCGTGCCCTTCACCGCCGACACACCGTTCTCCATCGTGCACGACCACATTTTCAAGCCTCTGCCGCTGCCGAGAACCGTTAACCCGCGCGTGCCGGAGGCCGTCGAACGCGTGCTGCTGCGTGCGCTGGCCAAGGAACGGGTCGACCGCTACGCGGATGTCGACTCGCTGGTGAGCGCGTTCGTCGAGTCGCTGCGCGGCGGCGGATCGACCACGGCGACGCCGTCGGGCACCACCACCGTCAAGGGCAAGCCGGGCACGCCGCCTGCAGCTCTGCCTGCGGCGGCCGCGGGAGCAGCGGCAGGGAAACCCGCCGCTCGCAAGACTCCCTGGTGGGTGTGGCTGCTGGCCGCCGCCGGGCTGTGCCTGTGCCTGGGTGTCGCTGCCTTGCTGCTTTCCACCAACAAGCAAGGGGATGCCACACTCACGGCAACAGCGGTGGTCGCGATTGTCCCAGGAGAGGTCGCACCCAAGCCCACCGAGGATGCCAGCCCGGCGCGCGAGGCGGCGAAGTATTTCGAGGAGGGGCTGCGCCTCTTGGATGCCGGCGATCGCGCCGGCGGCGCGGCTGCCTTCGACAAAGCGCGGGCCCTTGCGTCCGACAAGGCACCCTTCTACTTGCGATTGGCTGCAGAAAAACTAGAGGCCCGCCAGGAGTGGGTGCAGGCGCTGCTCTTCTATGTGCAGGCATTACGCAACGATCCCCAAAACAAAGACGTGCGCCTGCAGATGCAGCAGGCGATGTACCGCTCGAGCGGGTTAGCCGATGGCGGTGGGCCGTTGCAGGAGGTCCTCAAGATCGCGCCCGAGTGGGCCGTGGGGCTTTCCGCCTGGGGGCGATGGGAGCTCTTCAACGGGCAGCGCGATTCCGGAGCGAAGGATCTGGAGAAGGTGCAGTCGCTGCCGCAGGAACCCGATGCGCCCTTGGTGCGCACGATGTGGGCCGAGTACCTCGACCTGAGCGGGCGCACGACCGAAGCCAGAACCATCTTGCGTGAGGTACTGCGCGATCCTAGCACCCCGCGCTGGCTGAACGCCGAGATCAATCACATCTTGACCTCCTAGCCGCAGGCTGCAGTGCGGGCCCGCGCAGGCGTGTGTGACGAGGTTTCCAACATGAATCGAAAACCGTTTGTTGCCGGCAATTGGAAAATGAACAAGACCGCCGCCGAGGCGGCCGCCTTTGTGCGCGAGAGCATCCCGGGGCTTGTGGCCATTCCCGGCGTCGAGCAGGTGCTCTGCCCGGCGGCGACGGCGCTCGGAACGGTCGCCCCGTGGCTCAAGGGATCAGGCATCGGCCTGGGCGCGCAGAACATGCACTGGGAAGAGAAGGGGGCATTCACCGGGGAACTTGCGCCGAATATGGTCAAGGAGTGGGCGGACTACGTCATCCTCGGCCACTCGGAGCGGCGGGCTCTTTTCGGAGAGACGGATGATGGCGTAGCGCGCAAGGTGCACGCCGCGCTGGCCCACGGTTTGGTGCCGATCGTGTGCGTCGGCGAGTCGCTCGTCGAGAACGAGGCCGGCCAAACTTCAGCCGTCGTCTCGCGCCAGTTGCGCGGCGGGCTGGCCGGGCTCACCGCGGAGCAGGCAGGCGTGATCGTCATCGCGTACGAACCGGTGTGGGCCATCGGCACCGGGCGCGCCGCCACGGCCGAGGGTGCCAACGAGGTGGTCGCAGCGACTATCCGCCCCGTGATGCACGAGCTGTTCGGCGCGGCGGTGGCCGAGGGCGTGCGCGTCTTGTACGGCGGTAGCGTGACCGGCAAGAACGCCGCCGAATTCTTCGCCCAGCCGGATATCGACGGCGCGCTCGTCGGCGGGGCCAGCCTCAAGCCCGAGTTCCTCGAGATCGTTCGCGCGGCGCAGGCGCGCAGCGCCTGACCTTCTCATGGAGAGCGCCCTCGCCGCTGCGCTCTGGTTGATCCTTTCCGCGTTGTTACTCGTCCTCGTTCAGCGCCTCGTCCAACAGATCATGCAGCAAGCGCTTTTCTTGCTCACCGGCCGGGTGGAGTGGGCGCTGTTCTTGTTTGCGCTCCTGCTCTTGCCGGGTGTGATCCTCCACGAGGGCAGCCACTGGCTCACGGCCAAGCTCTTGCGAATCCGCACCGGGCGAATCTCGTTATGGCCCAAGCTGCAGCGCGATGGCACCCTGCGCCTGGGCTACGTGGAGACCGAGCGCGCGGACTTCCTGCGCAGCTCGCTGGTGGGGGTTGCCCCTCTCGTCGTGGCCATTGTCGCATTGCTTGTACTCGGGCAGCGTATCCTGCATATCGATGCAGTGGGCCTGGCAATTGCCCGCGGTGAGTTCGGCCTCGCTTGGCAATCGGCAGCGCAGATCCTTGGCCTTCCGCTGGCCGGTTTGTGGATCTACCTGGTCTTCGCGGTGAGCAACACGATGTTCCCTTCGGCCTCCGATCGCCGCTCATGGCCGTGGGTTGGGATGGTGCTCGGCGTGCTGCTTGGGATTACGCTGGTGACAGGCGTAGGGAACTGGGTGGTCGATGCAGCTGGCCGGCCGGCACTGCGCATCGCGCAAACCGTAGCGCTCGCCTTCTCGATGACGATCGTGGTGGACGCCGCGCTGCTGCCCGGCCTGGCGCTGCTCAACGGACTGCTGCGAAGGGTGCGGGGTGGGTTGATGTAAGTCCTCGTGCTGGATTCCCGCCAGGACCACGCGGGAATGACGACCGCTTCAGCAAAGCTCGTCGTCCCTGCGTGTTTGAGGCGGGGACCCAGTGGTCGGCGATCGTGATCTGCCCGCCGCTTCAGCCCCAATTGCGCAGAAGGTCCGCTTACAAGGATGCCCTCCTGGATTCCCGCCAGGACCACGTTGGAATGACGATGAATTGAGAATGCGGCGCTTGGGGACTACGCAGGCGGTTCGACTGCCTCAGCCACGATCGGCACGGCGCGCGCCGGCGATGACCACGCCATGCGCACAAAGCCTGCCATGGCTAAGAGACCGATCGTCAACCCACCGTACCAGATGGCCACCGGCGCTAGGTTGTCGTTGAGCAGGCCGCCGATCACCGGCCCGAGGCCGATGCCCAGGCTGTGGGTCAGGTTGTAGATGGACATGTAACGCCCGCGCATCTCGGGCGGCGCAAGGTCCGCGGTGAACGTGGTTGAGGTGGGCACCACGATCAACTCACCGATGGTTGCGATGACCATGCTGATCAGGAAGGCCGCCCAGCCTGCGCCCCAGCCGACGCTGCCCACGCCCACGGCGAAGAACAGCGACCCGACCGCGAGCACCCACAGCGTGTTGTAGCGCCGCGTTAGGCTGGTCACCCCATATTGCAGCAACACGACCATGATCGCATTCGTGGCCGGGATGAACCCGTACATGTTCTCCGGCACCCCGAAGTTGTCCTTGGCGTACACCGGCAAGAGCATCCACAACATCGCGTAGCACATGCCCGCCAGCGTGTATGCAGTGGCAAAGCCCATGAAGCGCCGGTCGCGCAGCACGTGCTCGTAGCCGGCGAACCGTACGGCGGGCCGCACCATCTTTGCCTGCGGCGCGCCGCGAGCCGCGCGGAATGGCGCCGTTTCAGCGACGGCGGCCAGCAGCAACAACGCGAACAGCCCTTGCGCGATGGATGCGCCGCGGAAGGCCCAGGCGTACGAAATTGCCGCGACAAACCCGCCGATGGTCGGGCCGATGGCCACGCCCAGGTTCTGGCTCATGCGCAGCAAGGCGTACGCGCTGGGGCGGTTTGGGGAGGGGATGAGATCCGCTGCCATCGCGTCCACCCCGACGCGGTAAAGCGGGGCGAAGGCCCCATTCACCGCCATGAGCGCCACCCAGATCGGGAGCGTGTTCGCCAGGCTCAGGCCGAGCATCGTCAGGCTGGTTACCGCGAGGCTGGCGACCATTGCGCCCTTGCGCCCGACGCGGTCGACGACCGCGCCGGCAATAAACGAGCTCACCAGGCCGATTATCGAGTTCATCGTCAGGACGAGCGCCACCGAGGTGAGAGGGAGGTCGAAGCGCTCCCTCATATAGATCGTGAGGAAGGGCCAGATCATGGAGGATCCGGAGGCATTGAGCAGCATGCCCCAGAAGAGGACCCAGAACTGGCGCGGGTAGGTGGCGCTCAGCCGGCGAAGGCGAGTGAGCACAAAGACCTCGTCACGCGAGATGGAATTGGGGGTGGAACATGCGCGGCGGGTAGGGGCATGGCACAGCGGGCGGCGGCGCTTTCAGCGGAGCACGACACAAAGCGCGATCCTACTTCCGAATTCTCTCTTGTCCGGGTGGGAGGTGCATCGTCACTTGGCTGGCCTGAGTGCCCACAGGATGAAGAACACGACCAACCCAACCACGATGAGTGGAAATAGGCACATGGCGACGATTACGAGGATTTCCATTGGTCCGAGGGCCTCGCATTTGCCTCCGACCAACCAGTCAGGTCTTGGATTGCAGGCCTTCGAATTGTCGTTACTTGAATGGTGCAGGGCTCCCTTCAAGTGCCGGCGCCGTGCGTTCTTACTTCCACTCCCTCAACGGTAACACCCGCATCCCTACCAGAGCGATCAGGCTGCCCACAGTCGCGCCCGCCATGTTGATTACGGCGAAGGAAGTCCCGCCGGTTTGGCTGGGACCTGCCTGGAAAAATGCAGGTAGATCGCCTGGAGCGACGGGGGGACAAGCTCGAGCCAAATCCTGTACTCGTTGATGAGGCCAAAAAGCATGTTGCCAGCGATGAAAAGGAGGGCGATGACCTTCCACCCGAGGATTCGCCTATCGGAAATTGGAAGCAGCAGCAGGGCCGCTAGCAATCCAGAATTGATGAAGAGCGGATAGCCTGCTCTCAATTCGGAGATCAATCGCAGATTCGTGATGAGACGCAGTTCAGTATGGGCATCTGCCAGGGTCATTGTAATGAGCGGGGACGGACTCCCCGTGACTACATCGACGATACCCTTTGCGGCCAGTCCCGCAAGCATTGACAGTGTGCACAAGGCAACCCTTCGTCGCCAGGGGATCTCGCCCCAGAAAAGAAAGGCTATCGGAATGAGAAGCGCAGTTTCCTTGAATAGCGTCGCGATCGGCACGAGGACCGCGAGCAGATACGGGCGGTTGGACTTCAGAAGGACGACGGAGACCGCGAACCAGAAGAGGGCTGGGAGATCCCAGGGGTAAATGCGAGTCGATCCCAGTCCCGGAGTGTACGCAAACATCACCGCGCAGAAGGTGCCGAGTATGAATAGCAGAGACTCCTCCCGGAGGAATGCGATGTAGATCAAGAAGACAAGCATGATCCAGCCTGCTGTCCATTTGGCCGTGATGCTGCCCATAGCAGCGTCACGATCCGCCGGAGCGAAGCCAACTTCGACGAGATTGACAAGCCGTCCGGCAAGCAGGTTGAGAGGAATCGGGTCCGCCACTCCGGTCTCAATCCCTGGTACTCTTCGAGACCTGCGGAAAAGGAGTGGAATGCCTTGGCATTGTCCTCATTGGAGAGCGCGATCTGGCGTGCTTGTTTCGCGAGAACCACAGAGAGTGACAAGGCGACAATCAGAGGGACGGCATAGGCAACGACATCGCGGTATCGGAACTTCATGGAACCTCCTGAGGGCCATCGCGTCGGGCAGGTCTCTGCGCATCCGGTCTAGATCACAATCTGCATGCGCGGTTCTGTGATGATCGGCGCCAGCCCCCGGCCCCCTTGCTTTTCGAGGAGGCCGGACACATTCTCAATGGCCAACTGCTCGATCTGTGAGACAGACAAGAGGCTGCCAGCGGGTGCCGCGAGCCCAATGAGTTGAGCGCGTGGGCCCCTACTTCCACTCCCTCAACGCTAACACGCGCATACCCACCAGCGCGATGAGGCTGCCCACTGTCGCTCCGGCCATGTTGATCGCCCCCAGCCGCCATAGCGCAAAGCCGGTCAGGTTGCCCACGAAGTGACCCAGCGCGAACCCAAACCACGCCAGGACGAGGCACAGCAGCAACCGCCGATACGACCCGTGCGGCCACGCCAGATAGAAGAGCGCGCCGTAAAGTGTGGCAATCACCGCGCCGAGCGCAATTGCGGGTATGTTCATTGGTGGACCTCCACTCTGCAAGTTCGGTGCGGGTTGACCGCTCGTTGGCCGCTCAGGCGCGTTCAGCCAGCGACTGCGCGATCGTCGCCTGGCCCAGGCAGCGCTCACCCACATAGAACACCGCCGCCTGCCCAGGCGTGATGTCGCGTAGCGGCCGCTCGAATTCGACGCGGCATCCCCCATCCGCGACCGGCGTGACGCGCGCTGCCACTGGCGCGGCCTTGTAGCGGATCTTCACCTGTACTTCGATCGGTTCCTCGGGCGCCGGCGGGTTGATCCAATGCGCGCGCTCGGTTGCGAGCGCGCTTCGCCCAAGCGTCTCGCGGGGGCCAACGACAACGCGATTGCTGCGCTCGTCGAGATCCACAACGTACAGCGGCTCGGCCGCCGAGAGGCCGAGGCCCTTGCGCTGGCCAATCGTGTAAGCCGCCAGGCCCTCGTGCGTGCCGACCCGCCGGCCCTCGGTCGTGACGATCGCCCCCGGACGGAAAACGTCCGGCGCCTGGCGCTTGAGGAAATCGCGGTAGTCGTCGCCTGCGAGGAAACACAGATCCTGGCTGTCGGGGCGATCCGCCACGGGCAACTCGAGGCGGCGTGCCATCTCGCGTACTTCCAGCTTGGTGAGCTCACCCACCGGGAACAGGCTGTGCTGCAACGCCTCCTGATCGAGCACGCTCAGCACGTACGACTGGTCCTTCTCCCCGTCGCGCGCGGTCAGCAGGTCGAATTGCCCCTCCCGCTCGCGCGCGCGCGCGTAGTGGCCGGTGGCGAGCAAGTCCGCGCCCATCGCACGCGCGTGGCGGCGCAAGTACCCCCAGCGAATCTCACGGTTGCAGACGAGACATGGATTAGGCGTTCGTCCGCGGCGGTACTCCGACACGAATGTCGAAAGGATCGCCGATGCAAACGAGTCCTGAGCGTCAATCACATGGAAGGGAATGGCGAGCTTTGCCGCCACGCGCTGCGCCAGCGCGATGCCGGCCGGCGTGCAGCAGCGGTTCTCGGCCGCGCGGCCGGGCTCGCTCCACAGGCGCAGCATGAGGCCCACCACGCGGTAGCCGCGTTCGACGAGCAGCGCCGCGGCCACTGACGAATCGACCCCGCCGCTCATGGCCATGGCCACCAGCGGCCGGTCGCTCATCGCGTATCCGTGGCGCGCAGTTTGGCGCACACGCCGGGCAGCACCTGCAAGAGGCGATCGATCTCGGCCTCGGTGGTCTGGCGGCCGAGCGTGACCCGCAGCGAACCGTAGACCCAGTCCGGCGGGAGGCCGAGCGCGAGCAGCACTTCGGAGGGTTTGGGGTCACCGGTCTTGCAGGCCGACCCGGAGGAACAGGCGATGCCGGCCATGTCGAGGTGTGCCAGCAAATGGTTGCCTCTGATGCCGCGCAGCGCGAAGCTGGCGTGGTTGGGCAGTCGCTCGACCGGATGCCCGGTGAGGCGCACCTCGGGTACGAGATCGTCGATGCCGCCGATGAGTCGCTCGCGCAACGTGCGATAGCGCGCGTTGTGGCTCTCCCGCTCGCGTACGGTGATCTCGAGCGCGCGCGCCATGCCCACCAGGTAGGGCACGTTGTGCGTGCCGGCGCGCAGGCCGTGCTCCTGCCCGCCGCCGGTTTGAAGGGGCGTGAGCGGCGTTCCCTTTCGAACGTAGAGTGCGCCGACGCCCTTCGGCCCGTAGAATTTGTGCGCACCCAGCGAGAGCAGATCCACCTGCAGCGCATCGACCTCGATCGGCAATTGACTCGCGGCCTGCACCGCATCGCTGTGGAAGAGGATGCCGCGCTCGCGGCACACGCGGCCGATAGCGGCGATCGGTTCGATCGTGCCGATTTCGTTGCTGGCGTACATCACCGAGACGAGCGCGGTGGTCGGGCGCAGGCGGCGAGTCACGTCATCCGGGTCCACATGCCCCAAGGCATCCACCGGCAGAGGCTCGAGGGTGAATCCGAAATCCGCGGCGAGGGCGCGGGCCGTGGCCAGCACGGCCGGGTGTTCGATGGGGCTCACGAGCAAATGGTCGGCGCCCCGGCGCGCACGCGCTGCCAGAGCGGCTCCGCGCACGGCCAGGTTATCGCTTTCCGAGCCGCCGCTGGTGAAGACAACCTCTTCCGGCCGGCAGCCGAGCGCGCGCGCGACCTTCTCGCGCGAGTCCTCGACGGCCGCATCGGCACGCTGCCCCCAGCCATGTTGCGATGAGGGATTGCCGAAGGCCTCACCGAAGTACGGCTGCATGGCCTCGGCCACGCGCGGGTCGAGCGGCGTGGTCGCGGCATGATCAAGATAGATCGGTGGAGCCTCGTGTTCACTCACGAGGCGATTGTACCGTCTGCCTCGGGCCCGGTCAACGGAATCGGCAATGCCCGCGAGAAAGCGCGATTCGCGGGAAGGGGAGGGGTATAATGCACCTCCGGCGTCCTGCGGGGCAGCTCTTCAGGACGCCGCGCATATCACTCGACATCCTTCTCCATGGATGGGGCCAACTGATGGACACGACCATTGAACAGATCATTGCACACGAAATTCTTGATTCGCGCGGCAACCCGACGGTGGAAGTGGAGGTGACACTGGCCGACGGCTCGTGGGGGCGGGCAGCTGTGCCCTCCGGCGCATCCACCGGTACGCGCGAAGCGCTCGAGCTCCGCGATAAGGATCCCGGCCGCTACGGCGGCAAGGGCGTGCTCAAGGCCGTGGGCAATGTGAACGATGTCATCGCCGACCACCTGGTAGGTTGGGATGCGATTGACCAGCGCGCGCTCGACCGCGCATTGATAGACCTGGATGGCACGCCGGCTAAATCGAAGCTGGGCGCGAACGCCATCCTGGGTGTGAGTCTCGCGGCGGCCAAGGCTTCGGCCTCCTCGCTGCATCTGCCGCTTTACCGCTACATCGGCGGAGTCTTCGCCCACGTGCTGCCGGTGCCAATGCTCAACATTCTCAACGGCGGTGCGCATACCGGCTGGCAATCCACCGACATCCAGGAGTTCATGGTCATGCCCTTGGGCGCCACCTCATTTGCCGAGGCGCTGCGCTGGGGATCGGAGATCTATCACGCGCTGCGGGTCGTGCTGCGCGAGAAGAAGTTCACCGCGCTGGTGGGCGATGAGGGCGGGTTCGCCCCCGCGCTCGAATCGAACGCCCAGGCGGTGGAGGTCATCCTCGAAGCCATCGCCAAGGCGGGCTACAAGCCGGGCGAGCAGGTGGGGCTGGGCGTGGATGCGGCGGCCTCCGAACTCTTCGACCCCAAGACCCGTACTTACAACCTGCGCCGCGAGAATCGCAAACTCTCCCCGGCGGAAATGGTCGCTTTCTGGGAGGAGTGGCTGAAGCGCTACCCGATCGTCAGCATCGAAGATGGCCTGGCCGAAGATGATTGGGACGGCTGGAAGATGCTTACCCAGAAGGTCGGCAGCCGCACCCAGATCGTCGGCGACGACATCTTCGTCACCAATCCTGAGCTCGTGCGGCGCGGCATTGCCGAGCACGCGGCCAACGCGCTGCTGGTCAAGCTCAACCAGATCGGCACGCTCAGCGAGACGATCGAGGCGGTGGAGATGTGCCATCGGGCCAACTGGCGCGCGGTCACCTCGCACCGCTCGGGCGAGACCGAAGACAGCACCATCGCCGATCTGAGCGTGGCCCTCAACATGGGGCAGATCAAGACTGGCGCGCCCGCGCGCTCGGACCGCGTGGCCAAGTACAACCAACTCCTGCGCATCGAGCGCGAGTTGGGCGACGAGGCCACCTACGCCGGGCACGCCGCGCTGCGCAATGGCGGCATCGGATAAGGACCGCAGCCCGCGGAATCAGCGACTGACGTTGCAGGGAGGGGGCTCCTGCAACGTCAGTTTTGACAGTAGCGCCGGGTGCGCGGCGGCTAAGTTTGCGGTGTAGCGCAGTAGGGGCAGACTTTCCAGGTCAGGTCGAGCGGCTTGGTGCACTTGCTGCAGGGCTTGCGCAGGCGCGTGGCACATGAGGGACACACCTGCCAATCGGGGCTGACGGCGCGGCTGCACCCGGGGCAGCGTGCCCGCTCCGCCAATCCCTGCAACAACGCTTCTTCTTCGAGAGTGGCCTGATAGGCCTCGTCGAGCGTGAGCGGCGGGCGCAGCAGGAGATAGATCAACAGCCCGGGCAGATTGAGCAGCACAACCACGACCACGGCCAGGATCTGGGCCCGCCGGTCGGGCGTGCGGGCGCGAATGTCGCGCACGGTCCAGAGGACCAGGCTCAGCCACAGCGCCGCGATGAAGGCGCCCAGGAAAACGGTGGCGGCGTAGAGCCAGGTCTGTGTCGTGACAAGCAAAATGGGCAGCATTGTCTCTCCCGGTGAGAACTCGGGGGGATTATAGCCCTGAAGAAATGTGTTCGCCATGAGGGGCAGAGGATTGGGATGCGGATGAATGTGCGCGGAAAGGCCGGGCTGCTCGTCCTGGCGGCACTCGTCGTCGCGGCCCTCACGTTGATGGGCGCGCCCGCCGCCAGCGCACAGGATTCGGGCGCCACCGCGACCCCGGCCGGCCCCTATATCGAGTGCTGCCTGAACTCGGATTTCGTCAACATCCGCTCGGGCCCGGCCGTGACATATGAGTCGGTCGGCGTGCTGGTCACAGGGCAAACGGCCGAAGCGCTCGGCCGGTCGACCGGAGGAGACTGGATCCAGATTCGCTATTCTCCCGTCGCCGCCGGCTTGGCCTGGGTGTATGCGCCCATCGTCCGGCTGTTCACGCTGGGCGAAGTGCTGCGCATCATCGAGCCGCCGCCCACCGCCACGCCGCGCGTCACGCCCACGATCGACCCGACCTTCGCTGCGCAGTTTTCGTCGGTCTTGCCCACGCGCCTGCCCACGTTCACCCCGGCCACGCCGCCCACGCCCGTCAGCCTGACCACCGACGGCGGCGCGCCCCCGAGCGGATTTCCGCCGGCGCTGGTCATCATTGCCCTGGCGGGGGTGGGGCTGTTCGGCGCGCTGGCTTCGAATACCGTCGGGCGGCGCTAGCCCCGCCTGCGCATCCACCGAGTGAGGAAACCTGGAGGAAGCATGTCGATGGAAAAGGCAATTGCCCACGGGCACGCCCACCAGCCGCAGGCGGTTGAATCGCTCAAAGAGCTGGTCCGCATCCCGAGCATCTCCACCTACAGCGAACACGCCGCCGATATGCACCGCGCTGCGGATTGGATCGCAGAACGCCTGCGTGCGTTGGGCATGCGCGCCGAAGTCTATCCGGCCATCAAGCACCCTGTCGTCTTCGCCGAGAGTTCCGAAGCGGGCCCGAGTGCCCCCACGGTCCTGGTCTACGGTCACTACGACGTGCAGCCGGCCGAGCCGCTCGAGGAGTGGACGAGCCCGCCCTTCGAGCCGACCCAGCGCGGGGATTACCTCTTTGGGCGCGGCACCTCGGATATGAAGGGCCAGCTCATCGCCCAGCTGGCCGCGGTCGAGGCCGTGCGTGCGACGGGCCAGCTGCCGGTCAACCTGAAGTACCTTCTCGAGGGCGAGGAAGAAGTGGGTTCACCCAACATCAGGGCCTTCCTCTTGGAGCACCGCGACCTGGTGAAGTGCGACGTGGTGCTCAATGTCGACTCGATGATTCTGCGCCCGGACCTGCCCTCGGTGGTTTACGGCCTGCGCGGGCTGGCCTACTTCGAAGTGCGGGTGTTTGGCCCGAAGCAGGATTTGCACTCCGGCCTGTTTGGCGGCCCAATCCACAATCCGGCCCAGGTGCTGTGCGACCTGGTCGCGGGCATGCACGATGCCGATGGGCGTGTGACGCTGCCCGGCTTTTACGATTCGGTGCGCCCGCTGACGGCCGATGAACGGGCCGCGCTGGCACGCGTGCCCACCACCGATGAGGACGTCAAGAGACAGACCGGCGTGACGCAGCTGCGCGGTGAAGCAGGGTACACCACCATCGAGCAGCTTGGCGCGCGGCCGACGCTCGAGGTGAACGGCCTGTTGAGCGGGTTCACCGGCGAAGGGTCGAAAACCGTTCTGCCGGCGCGCTCGATGGCCAAGATCTCCATGCGCCTGGTCCCCGATCAGACGCCGGAAGCCGTGCAAGCCCAGCTCGAAGAGTACTTGCGCCGCAACGCGCCGCCCACGGTGCGCTGGGAAGTGCAGAACCTGGCCGGTGCGCCGCCGGCAATCGTCCGGCGCGATACGCACGAGATGGGCGCTGCCATCCGCGCACTGAAGGAGACGTTTGGCGTCGATCCGGTGTTCGTGCGCGAGGGCGGGACGATCGCGGTGGTGGGCATCCTGCAGGAACTGACCGGACACGAATCGATTCTGATGGGCTTCGGCTTGCCCGACGACAACCTGCACAGCCCGAACGAGCGCCTGTTCCTGCCCAACTTCTACCGCGGCATCGAATCCTACATCCGGTTCCTGTATGCCCTCGTCCGCTAACGCTTCGGCCGCGCCGCGGCCGCTGCTCAACTACGGCGGGCAGGCCGTGCTCGAAGGCGTGATGATGCGCGGGGCGCGCTCGTTGGCCGTGGCCGTGCGCGCGCCGGATGGGCAGATCCGCGTCCAAGTCCGGCCGTTGGGACGCTTCTACCGGGGCTGGTGGGTGCGGGTTCCGTTCGTGCGGGGCGCCTTGTTGCTGGCGGATGCGCTCGGACTCGGTTTCGAGAGCCTGGCCTACTCGGCGCAGATCCAGATGCCGGAGGAGAAGATCAGCGGCGGATCTCTCTGGCTGAGCTTCGGCATGTCGCTGGTTATCGGCGTGGGGTTGTTCATGCTTTTGCCGGCCGGCATCGGACAATGGTTCGAGCGCGGCTTGGGGCTGAGCTCCACCTGGAGCAACGTGGCCGAGGGCTTGGTGCGTCTCGCACTGCTCATCGGTTACCTGGCGGCCATTGGACGCATGCCGGACATCCGCAGGGTGTTCGCCTATCACGGCGCCGAGCACAAGACCATCTCCGCCTTCGAGGCCGGCGCACCTCTCGCGCCGTCCTCGGTTGCGGGATTCCCCCGCTTCCACCCGCGCTGCGGCACCTCGTTTCTGGTGACGCTGGTGGCGATCACCGTGCTGCTCTTTGCGCTGCTCGGCCCGATGTCGCTCGGCGTGCGGCTCGCGACGCGCGTTCTCGCGCTGCCCATCCTGGTCGGGCTGGGTTACGAATTCCTGCGCTGGACGGGCCGCCATCAGCACCTGCGCCTCGCGCGCTGGCTCTCTTTACCGGGAGTGTGGACTCAATCGCTGACCACGCGCGAGCCGGATGAGAAGATGTTGGAGGTTGCGATTGCGGCGTTCGAGGCCATGCGCGAGGCCGAGGCGCAGCCTGCCTCCTGAGGAGGGCATAGCACGCCTTACCATTGACCGCGTGCGC
>JBGOXY010000040.1:0-13789 GCA_041479415.1 Anaerolineae bacterium | reverse complement strand
TGGATGAGCGGGCGTGCAATGGCTGTCGCGCCTGCATGCGTGCCTGCCGCTACAACGCACTGTTGTGGGTGCACGGCGAGCTGGCGGTGTGGGTTGACGATTGGGAATGCACCGGTTGCGGCTCGTGCGAGACATCCTGCCCGGAGGGCGCGCTGAGATTAGTAGTGCGCGACAGTGGCGGGATGTGAGGCAGGATGGCCAAGGCGCACACGGTGGGCAGATGGAAGGGTGCGAACATGGGTTTTGAGCCTGAGATAACGGCGTTTTCGTGCATCTATTGTGGGTATACGGCGATCGATACGGCGGGAGCGCTGCACCTGACCTATCCCGCCAGCGTGAAGATTGTCCGTCTGCCGTGCACCGGCAAGTTGGATGCCCTTTACCTGCTGAGTTCATTCGAACAGGGGGCCGATGGTGTGTTGGTTGTGGCCTGCCCGCTTGGCAACTGCCACCACGTGCGCGGAAATGAACGCGCTCGAGCGCGAGTAGAGCGCGTGCAAGAGTTGCTGAAGCGTATCGGTCTCGAGTCTGACAGAGTAAAGATGATCTTCGTATCCGGGGGCCAAGGCGCCACCGTGGCGCGGGAAGCCAATGCGCTCGTAACGCGCGTGCAAGAGCTTGGTCCCTCGCCGCTCAAAGCGTCCGGTCGCGCGGCGAGTATGTCGGCAGAAGCCTCGGCCGCTCCGGTGAGATAGGCGCGCAACGCGGCGCTGGCAGGCCGCGGAACTTCTGCGCCACAGGTTGAAGATGGCATTGGTGCAAGCGCATTCCCAGGCGTGGAGGGCTTGAGAGTGGGCGAGAGGGAGACTTTGACCGGTGCGGTGATGGTTGTCGGCGGGGGTATCGCCGGCATGCAGGCCAGCCTGGACCTGGCCGAGCAGGGATTCCGCGTCTACCTCGTCGAGCAGAAGTCCGCCATCGGCGGTCACATGGCGCAGCTCGACAAGACGTTTCCAACGAATGATTGTGCGATGTGCACCATCTCGCCGCGGTTGGTGGATGTGGGGCGGCACCTTAACATCGAATTGATGACCCTGAGCGAGGTGGTCAGCCTGAGTGGCGCGCCGGGCGATTTTACTGTGCGCGTGCGGCGCAAGCCGCGCTATGTGGACGCGACCAAGTGCGTCGGCTGCGGCGATTGCGCGACGGCCTGCCCAATCGTCCGGCCGGCCGAGTTCGAGGAGAAACTGAGCACGCGCCGGGCCGCGTACCGTCTTTATCCTCAGGCGACCCCGGTGACGTTTGCCATCGAGAAGCTCGGCAAGGCGCCATGCCGCGATGCATGCCCGACCGGGCAGCGTGCGCAGGGCTACGTCGCCCTGGTACGGGAAGGGCGCTACGCCGAGGCGCTGCGAGTGATTACGGAAGACAACCCGTTCCCGGGGATTTGTGGGCGCATCTGCAACCACCGCTGCGAGATTGCCTGCAACCGCGGTCTGGTCGATGAGCCTCTGAACATCCATGGCATCAAACGGTTCGTCGCGGATTGGGCCTACAGCCAGCCGCGTGTCCCGCCAGAGAGAGTGCCGCAATCGCAGGCCGAGCGCGTGGCTGTGATTGGCGGCGGCCCGTGCGGATTGACGGCCGCTCGCGACCTGGCTATGCAGGGCTTTCCAGTGACCGTTTTCGAATCGCTGCCGGTGGCGGGCGGCATGCTGCGAGTTGGGGTGCCGGAGTACCGGCTGCCCGCCGCGATCGTCGACCGAGAAGTGCAGGACATCATCGACCTGGGGATCGACCTGCGCCTGAATACGCGCGTCGACGATTTGGACGGACTGTTTGAGCAGGGCTATTCGGCGGTGTTGATCTCGGTTGGGGCCCATGAGGGCAAGAAGCTGCGGATTCCCGGCGCAGATCTGCCGGGGGTCTTGGTCAACACCAGTTTCCTGCGCGATGTTCGGTTGGATGCGGCTGCCGATCTTGCGGGTCACAGGGTTTTGGTGATCGGTGGTGGCAATGTTGCGATCGACTGCGCGCGTACCGCGGTTCGGCTTGGCGCAGCCCACGTAACGATGGCCTGCCTCGAATCGCGCGAAACCATGCCGGCCCACGCTTATGAAGTAGAGGAGGCCGAGGCCGAAGGCGTCGAGGTCGTCCCATCGCGCACCTTCCTGCGCATTCTGGGCGAGGAGCAAGTGGCAGGCGTGGAGTGCCAGCGCGTGACGCGCTTCCAGTTCGACAGCGAGGGTCAGCTCGTTCTGGAAACGGAGCCCGGGTCGGAGCACGTGCTGGAATGCGACACGGTGATCTTCTCGATTGGCCAGCGAGCAGGCTTGGCGTTCATCCCGCCCGACACGGGTGTGGGCGTGACCCGACAGGGAACGATTGCGGTCAATCCGAACACCTTTGCTGCGACCCGCCCGGGCGTGTTCGCCGCGGGTGACGCGACGACCGGTACGGCCTTCGTGGTGGAGGCCGTTGCGGCAGGTCACCGGGCGGCGAAATCGATCCACCGTTTCTTGCGGGGCGAGGAACTCGAGCCCCGCTTTGCGCCGGACCTGCCGGTCGTGAGGTTGGAGAGCGAGGAGGCGCGCGGGCGAGTGGCGCGCGGCGAAGCCTCCGCAGCCAAGCGCACAGCCATGCCTCAGGTGCCGCTCGAGCGCCGGCGCGGAACGTTTATGGAGGTGGAGGCTGGTTACGGGGAGGCTGAGGCCAGGCGCGAAGCGGAACGCTGCCTGCAGTGTGGTATCTGTTCGGAATGTCTCTCGTGCGTCGCTGCCTGCCAGGCCAATGCGATTGACCATGACCAGGTGGAGCGCGAAGAAGAGATCCGCGTGGGCGCGGTCGTTCTCGCTCCAGGGTACGAGGTGTTCGACGCGGAGCGCGCGCAGGAATTCGGCTTCGGCCGAAACCGAAATGTTGTGAATGCTCTTCAGTTCGAGCGGCTACTCTCGGCCTCGGGGCCGACCCAGGGCCACGTGGAGCGGCCCAGCGACCATCGGCCGGCGAAGAAGATCGCCTTCCTGCAATGTGTTGGCTCTCGCGATCAGGCGCATGATTATTGTTCAGCGGTGTGCTGCATGTACGCCAGCAAGCAAGCGATCATGGCGAAGGAGCACGACGCCGAAACGGAAGCCACCATCTTCCTGATGGACATGCGCGCGTTCAGCAAGGGCTACGAGGAGTACTACCAGCGGGCGCAGAGTCGCTACGGAGTACGGTTTGTCCGGACCCGCATTTCGGCTGTGCGGGAAGACCCTGGAACGCAGAATTTGAGGTTGCAGTACTGGGATCCGGAACTCGGGCACGCCGTGGAGGAAAGCTTCGATCTGGTGGTGCTATCGGTAGGAATGGAGACTTCCAGCGAGGTGCGCGGCCTGGCGGGGCGGCTGGGGGTCGAACTCGACCAGTTCGGATTCTGCCACACCGAATACTTCGCTCCGCTTGAGAGCAGCCGGCCCGGCGTGTTCGTGGCCGGCCCATTCAGCGGACCGAAGGACATTCCGGAGACGGTCGTCCAGGCTTCGGGTGCGGCGGCGTTGGCTGGGCAGCTTCTGGCGCCGGCGCGGGGCGTGCTGACGCGGACGCGCGAGTATCCGCCGGAGCGAGAGGTCGGGGGCGAGGCGCCGCGCATCGGAGTCTTCGTTTGCCACTGTGGGTCGAACATCGCCGGGTATCTTGACGTGGAAGCCGTGACTCGGTTTGCGGAACGGCTGCCAGGGGTGGTCCACGCGGAGCGCAACCTGTACACCTGCTCGCAGGACTCCGTCGCGGCGATCATCCAGCGAATTGGCGAGCAGCGGCTCAACCGGGTGGTCGTGGCCAGCTGCACGCCGCGGACGCATGAGCCGTTGTTTCAAGATGCGTTGCGTCAGGCTGGGCTTAACCCGTTTCTGTTCGAGATGGCCAACATTCGCAACCAGTGTTCGTGGGTGCATTCGAGCGATCGTGACGCGGCGACCGCGAAGGCCCAGCGCGTGGTTCGCATGTCTGTCGCGCGCGCGGGAGGGCTGGAACCTCTCGTGCGCACCGGTGTCGCGGTCGAGCACGCGGCGCTCGTGGTCGGCGGCGGCCCGGCAGGCATGAGCGCGGCACTCGTCCTTGCCGAACAAGGTTTCAGCGTTCACCTGGTGGAGCGCGAGAATGAGCTGGGTGGAAATCTGCGAAACCTTCGGTTCCTCGCGGGCGGGTCCGCCCCTCAGGAGTTGCTGCGCGACTTGGTGGGGCGCGTGGATCGCCAGCCGCGGATCACCTGTCACATGCATGCGGTCGTGGCCGAAACGCAAGGAGTGGTCGGCAATTTCGTATCGAAACTCCAGCAGGGCGATGGGTCGCTGGTGGAGTTTCGGCACGGCGCGACCATCATCGCCACCGGTGGTCAGGAAGCGCGCGGAGAATATCACGGACTCGGACTGCACCCGCGGGTCATCACGCAGCAAGAATTCGAACAGCGGTTATGGGATGAGGAGGGTCGGCGCATCTCTGCACGAGGGTTGAACCCAGGCAATCGCCCCTCGCGGGTCGTCATGCTGCAATGTGTTGGGGCCGATGGCTTCTGCGGCCGGATTTGCTGCGGCGAGGCGCTCAAGACGGCCACGGCGCTCAAACGAGTAGACCCTGCCGCGCAAGTCCGCATTCTCTTCAGGGATCTGCGGGCTTTTGGGACGCGCGAAGTCGAGTACACCGAGGCCAGACGCGCCGGAGTGGAATTCGTCCGGTATGAGGCCGCGAACCCGCCTCAAGTAGACTGCAGCGGCGACTTGCCGAAGGTGAGCGTGGAGGATGCCTCATTGCGGCAGGAGCTGTCGTTCTCCGCGGATTGGCTTGTGCTCAGCACTCCGATGATCGCGGCGGAGGGGGCCCACGAACTGGCGCAGGTGTTCAAGGTGCCGCGCGATGCGCAGGGGTATTTCCTGGAAGCCCACGTGAAGTTGCGACCGTTGGATTTTGCCTCGGAAGGCGTGTTCATGGCGGGAGCGGCCCACTATCCCAAATTTCTGGATGAAGCGATCGCTCAGGGGCAGGCGGCTGCCTCGCGAGCTGCCAACATCCTCGCGCGCGATACGCTTCCGGCGGGCGGGGCCGTAGCCAATGTGGACTCGGCGTTGTGCACCGGATGCCTGACGTGTGTGCGCGTCTGCCCGATGCATGTTCCAGCCATTCGTGTGGATTTCTCTGGGGTGGGCGGCATTGTGGGAGCGGCCTACATCGACCCGGTGGCGTGTCAGGGATGCGGTCAATGCGTCGGGGAGTGCCCGGCGCATGCCATCGTCCTCATGCACAACCGGTCAGATCAGATTCGCTCGAAGATTGCCGCGCTTTTCGAAGAGGCCGGGGCATGGGCGAGCTAGGCTTCGAGCCGCGAATTGTTGCCCTATGTTGCCACTTTTGCGCCTATGCGGCGGCCGATTTGGCGGGAGCTTTGCGATTGCAGTATCCCGACAGCATCCATGTGGTGAAGATTCCGTGCACGGGCGACTTGGATGTGCGAGATGTGCTGGCCGCTTTCGAGTCGGGAGCGGACGGTGTGATGGTCGCAGGATGCATGGAAGGCGATTGCCATTATCAGACGGGCAACTTGCGGGCACGGAAGCGCGTGGAGCGAACGCAGCAAGTGTTGGCCGAGGCGGGAGTGGGCGGGGAGAGAATTCGGATGTACAACTTGTCGTCGGCGATGGGTGGACGCTGGGCGGAAGTGGCTCGCGAGATGGATGCGCACATCCGCCAGTTGGGTCCTTCGCCGTTACGCCGCACGGCTCAGCAGTCGGCCGGCGAGAGGTGATAGGCGAACGGTATGGGTTGCGGTGTGCATAGCCCGAAGCGGAGTACGGCGAAAGCCGTGAGGAGGCAATATGATCGTCGCTGAACAGAAACCCCTGGAGGAGATTCGCAACTTGATCCAGGGAGCCGAGAAGGTGCTTGTTGTGGGTTGCGGAACGTGCGTGACCGTGTGCTTCTCGGGTGGCGAGAAGGAGGCTGGCATCCTGGCATCGGCCGTGCGCATGGCCAGCCGGGTGGACGGCCGGCCGCAGCAAGTTGCGCATGCGGTCGTGCAACGGCAATGTGAGTGGGAGTACATCGATGCTGTGCGCGACCAGGTGCGCGAGGCGGACCTTGTCGTCTCGCTGGGATGTGGCGTCGGGGTCCAGGCACTGGCCGAACGTTTCCCAGACAAGATCGTCGTTCCGGGTTTGAACACGGTCTTCATGGGGATGCCGGTCGAGCAAGGTGTGTGGTCGGAACGATGCCAGGCGTGCGGGGATTGTCTGCTGGGGCTGACGGGCGGGGTGTGCCCGATCGCGCGCTGCTCGAAACAATTGCTCAACGGGCCTTGCGGTGGGTCGGTGAATGGGCATTGCGAAATCAATGCAGACACGGACTGTGCCTGGCAGCTGATCTACGATCGGCTTAAGGCTCAGGGCCGGCTGGAATTGCTGCTCGAGATTCAACCGCCGAAGGATTGGCGGACGTCGCGCGACGGCGGGCCGCGCAAGATCGTGCGCGAAGACCTGCGGTTGAATCCTACGGGTTCGATCTGAGGACGGGGCGGAAAGAGGTGAGCTATGAGTTCAGCCAACAACGGATTCCGCACAGAGAGCCGGCTGGAGCGCGTGCTGCGCTCGGGGCAGTTCGCGGTTACAGCAGAGCTAGGCCCGCCCAAGAATGCGGACCCGGGCATCATCCGGCAAAAGGCGGTCCTGTTGCGCGGGTGGGCGGATGCGGTGAACATCACCGACAATCAGACGGCCATTGTGCGCATGGCTTCCATTGCGGCCGGCAAACTTGCCTTGGATGAGGGGCTGGAGCCCATCATCCAGATGACGTGCCGCGATCGCAACCGGCTGGCGATGCAGTCCGACATCTTGGGTGCTTACGCGCTCGGGCTGCGCAACTTGCTGTGCCTGACGGGAGACCACCATTCATTTGGCAATCACCCACAGGCGAAGAACGTCCACGACCTGGACTCCATGCAGCTTATTCAGATGGTCGTGGGATTACGCGATCGCGCCGCCTTCCAGTGCGGAGAGGAAATCAAGGGTGTCGCACCGCGCTTCTTTGTGGGCGCAGCGGAGAATCCGTTTGCTGATCCGGCAGATTTTCGGCCGTTGCGCCTGGGCAAGAAGGCGCGTGCCGGTGCGGACTTCGTGCAAACCCAGTTGGTATACAACGTACCGCGCTTCCGCGAGTTCATGGCGCGGGTCTGCGATCTGGGGGTGGACAAGCAGATCTACCTGCTCGCAGGTGTGGGGCCGTTGAAGTCGGTAGGTGCGGCCAAGTACATGCGCGACAAGGTGCCCGGGCTGGATGTGCCCAACGAGATCGTTGAGCGCATGGAGGCGGCCGGAAAGGGCATCGATGAGAAGAAGGCCAAAGCCGAGGCGACTAAGCGCGTCGGCATCGACATTTGCGTTGAGTTGATCCAGCAGATGCGCGAGGTGCCGGGCGTGGCGGGCGTGCACATCATGGCCATCGAGTGGGAAGAGGCCGTGGCGGAGATCGTTACACGCGCGGGTCTCGCCCCGAGGCCGAACGGGACGGCGGGGCACTAGCGGGCGAATGGTGCAGGCGCCCTGCGGGGCGAAACGGAGGCGGTATGAGCGTTGAAGTGAACACGGGTCTGGCGGAGCGCATTAAACGGGCGACGGGCGAGAATGTGTACATGTGCTACCAGTGCGTTAAGTGCACCTCCGGCTGCCCGATGATGAACTTCTTCGACATGGCGCCCAACCAAGTGATGCGCGCGGCGCAACTCGGGTTGGAAGACGACGTGTTCAACGCACGCACGCCGTGGATGTGCGCCTCGTGCCAAACCTGCACGACACGCTGCCCGCAGGGACTCGATATCGCCAAGGTGATGGACTTTATCGTCAGCGAAGTGGTCGAGCGGGGTTTACCTGCGAAAGTGCCCGAGGTGGCCCTTTTCAACAAGGTCTTCCTGCGCGATGTGAATCTTCTCGGCCGTCTCTATGAGCTCGGGTTAATGGCGGAGGTGGACCTGCGCAATTGGACGATCGTGCGCGATATTCCTTTGGCCCTGGCGCTAGTCAGCAAGGGCGCCATCCACCCGGTGCCCGAAGTGTCCCGGGTGCGATTCCACCCGGGAGCAACCAAGGCCCCGCCGCGGGGTGAAATGGAAATCGGATATTACCCGGGCTGCTCGTTGCACGGCATGGCCTCGGCGTTTGACAAATCGGCGCGCACCGTGCTGGACGCTTTCGGGTACACGCCGGTGGAGCCCAAAGGATGGGTGTGTTGCGGCTCGACGCCTGCCCATCGGTTAGACGAGCGGCAGGCAGTCCGCCTGCCGATGATCAACATGCAACTTCTGGATCAACAGGGTTTTCGAGAGGCCGCGCTGCCGTGTGCCTCTTGCTTCAGCCGTTTCCGAGTGGCGTTGCACGAATGGCGTACACGGCCGGACGTACGCGAGAGGATAGACAAGGAAATGGGCGAGGCGTACCCGGACCGGGTCGAGGTGCGATCGCTGCTCGACTTCGTGATCCAACGGGTCGGGTTCGACCGGGTCGAGCAGGAAGTGCGCGCTCCGCTGCGCGGGCTCAAGGTGGCCTGCTACTATGGATGCCTGCTGACGCGCCCGCCCAAGGTGACCGGCGCGGTGGATTACGAATACCCTCGTGGGCTCGACCGGCTGATGCAGTCCATCGGAGCCACTCCGGTGGAGTGGGATCTCAAGGTGGCGTGTTGTGGGGGCTCCCTGGCGATGACCCGGCCCGAGGCGATGCTGGACCTTGGCAAGCGCATCATCGACAACGCTCGCGACCGGGGCGCTGAGGCGGTCGTCGTGGCGTGCCCGTTGTGTGAGATCAATCTCCAGGGGCATCAGGCGCAGATGCAGGTGGAACCGCGCATGCCAATCATCTACTTCACCCAGCTGATGGCAGTGGCGCTTGGGAGGGAAAAGGACGCGGCTCTTGGGCACAATCTGGTGGACCCGCGGCCCCTGGTGAATTCGGTGCTGGCGGGGCGGAGCTAGCTCAGGCCGGGCAGTCCAGCCAACCGGATGCCGGCGGTCGGAGGGATAGGAAATGGAAAAGCGCAGCAAGGTCGTGCTGCCCGCTCTTTTCGATAAGATGCAGCAGCGCGTGCCTATCACGATGGTGACCTGCTATGACTATCCCATGGCCTACCTGGTAGAGCAGGCAGGCGTGGATATCGTCCTCGTGGGCGACAGCCTGGGCATGACCGTCCTTGGCTACGAGAGCACTCTGCCGGTGACGATGGAGGACATGATCCGCCATGCGCAGGCTGTTCGGCGCGGAACGCCCAACGCGTTTCTCATCGGCGACATGCCCTACATGACCTACCAGGTGTCCGTCGAGGATGCGGTTCGCAATGCGGGGCGTTTCATGGCAGAGGCGGGCTGTGACGGCGTCAAATTGGAGGGCGGCGTGGAGATGGCGGACCGCCTACAGGCTATCGCCCGCGCGGGCATCCCGGTCATGGGCCACCTCGGGCTCACGCCGCAGAGCAGCTCGGCTCTGGGTGGCTTTAAGGTGCAAGGCAAGGACGCAACGCGTGCCCGGCGCATCGTTGACGATGCCCGCGCGCTTGAGCGCTCCGGCGCCTTCAGCATATTGCTTGAGATGGTGCCCGATCGGGTAGCCGGGCTCATCACCGGACGCTCGGGCGTGCCGATTATCAGCCTGGGGTCGGGTTTGCATGCTCACGGGCAGTTGCTCATCTTCCATGACATGTTCGGACTGTATCCGCGCTTCAAGCCGAAGATGGCCAAAGTCTTTGGGAATGCGGGAGAGGTCATCCTGAACGGACTTAAGCAGTATGTGGCCGAGGTGCAGTCGCGCGAATTCCCAAGCGCAGAGAACTGGTTTGGTATGAAGGACGACCAGTACGATGAGCTTGTGCGAGGCCTGGAGTAGGAGGGGAGATGGACGAGATGCTTGAACGGTTGCTTCTCTCTGGGCAGCACGTGGGGCAGGTCAATCGACTTCTGAGCGATGGCGCTAATCCGGTGATTCGCGGATTCCTGGATGTGATTCGCAAGTACGGCACGGTCGAGGAAATCAATCGCAAGGCACGTGCCGGGGGGCAATTGGATTCGCTGAAGGCACGTCTGAATGACATCGGGTCCCCCTATCTGAAGGACCTGGCCTGGTTGGAGGGTGAGCGTGACCGGGGCGCGTTTACGACCATGGATGATTTCCGCTTGGCTGCCGTTGCGGGGAAGGCGGTCGATCGCCTCGCTTCTCGCTTGGCGGTGACCCTGGAGATCAGTGCCTTCCAGTACTTCCCGTGGCTTGTGGCCGAGGCGCAACAAGCCATCGAGCGGCGGGAGTTGATGCCGGGGCGCTACATTCGCGTCCGTCGAATGAAGGAGTCTGAGCAGGACCAGGGCGACCTGCTGGCGGTGGTGGCGGCCATGCAAATCGTGGGCGCTTCCTACGTCGAGACACTCGACACGAAGGGCACGGACGGATCCAACGTGCACCTTGGCGGGCCGGAGACGATCACCGGCTACTTCGGGGGGATCGGCCAGCCGAATGACCACGCACTTATGTGGTTGGATGAACTGCTCTATTACTACACCCACTACGGGGTGCGGGCGGTCCTGAACATCAATCCTGGCACAGTGCTGCTCGGGTACATGCTCTACAAGGTCGGGGTCGACATTGAGTTCAAGATTTCGGTATTCATGGGCAACGACAACCCGTATGCCGCATTGTGGACCCTGTTGGGTGCGCGCTTGTTCGCACGCCCAGATGGGTCCACGCCGCTGATCGGGTTCAACTTCGGTAATTCGATTGACAACCGAACGCTTGAGTTGTCGGCCGCGGTTCGTGAGGCGCTGGAGCTTGAGGAGATCGTCCGATTCGAACATCACATCACCGAGGCATGGAAGAGTATCGTGCGCCAGCCGTACGACCGGCGAGCGGAGTTGGTTGAGGTGGCGAGAAACGTTGCCAACATTTCGGCCAAGCACGAAGGCGGGGAAGTGTCTACGGAGCAGGCGCGCGAGCATCCCTCCGACATTCTGGATTACTTCCTTGCGAAGGAAGACGTCGAGCAGAAGGGGCTGATGCCTGCACTGTTGCGCAACTACCTCGACAAGCACGATTCGGTCAACCTCACGGCCCGCGCCTTGCTCGCGGCGGGGATCCCGGTCCTGGCGGCGCGGCGCCTTCACGGGCAAGGGGCATAGACTTATGGTGAGTGGTATCCAATGGAGCGAGGGATGAAGATTGCGGTGTCGGGAAAAGGTGGCGTTGGGAAGACAACCGCCACGGCCCTTCTGGCGTACGGCTACGTCGCACGAGGCTATCAGGTTCTGGCGGTGGACGCGGATCCTTCGCCCTGCCTCGGGCAGGCGCTCGGCTTCCCAGAGGATCTTCTCCAGGGATTGCGGCCAATCGCCGAGATGGAGGACTTGATTGCCGAACGGACGGGCGCGCAACCGGGAAGCATGGGTGGATACTTTCGACTGAATCCGCGCGTGGAAGACATCCCGGAAAAGTTCTCGGCGCTGCATCGGGGAGTAAGACTGCTTCAGCTTGGGGCTGTGGAGAAGGGAGGCTCGGGCTGCATCTGCCCGGAGAGCGTACTGCTTCGATCGCTTGTGACGCACATCTTGCTGCGACGAACGGATGTCGTGCTGCTCGATATGTATGCAGGCGTGGAGCACTTGGGGCGGGCAACGGCGGACGCGGTGGATGCGCTGATCATCGTTGTTGAGCCGACCGCGCGCAGCCTGGGAACGGCCAGACAAATCCGTGCCTTGGCCGAGGACCTGCATTTGCCCCACCTGTATCTCGTGGGGTCGAAGGTGGCCAGCGCCGACGACCGCGAGTTCATCGAGTGCAACTCGCCCGGGTTGGAGGTGCTGGGGCACCTCTCGGCCGACGAGGGAGTGCGGGATGCGGACCGGGCCGGCGTTTCGGTCTACGATCGATCGCCGAAGTTGGTGGCCGAAAGCGCAGCCATCGCAAGTGCAGTGGAGCAGCGATTGGGGCGGGGAGATCCGAAGGCCGGGTAGGCTGGTGCGTCGGCCGTGGCGAGGAGTGAACGGATCAGGGGCAGCGCGTCGCTGCCCCTGTTTGATTCGGGCGCTTGGTGGAAAAGCGGGCGGTTAGCCCACCCCGAAACGGGCGAGCGAACGCTGCTTTTCTGCGATGGCGCGGATCGCCGACATGCGCGCCGCGGCGGGCTCCTGTCCGGAAGCGAGCAGGTCGCGTTCCATGGCAACCATTGATTCGATGAGGGGGTCCGTGAGGTCGGCAGCGTGAGCCCGGAGCATGCCTTCGGCGGCGGCGTCGTCTGGCGTGTTGAGCAGGTCGCGGATCAGTCGAACCTCAGGCGGGACGGTCTTCTCGAGGGCTTCCATCACTCGTTTGTTGATTTCCTCGAGGCGCGTCATGACCTCGGGGCGGTTGGCATTTCGGGCGGCCTCCAAGTTGGCCTCGAGGATCGCAAAGAAGGACTCGTCGATTTCGGGGAGGCGTTCCTCGATTGCGGCGGGCAGGTCGGCGGCTTGCAGCAAGTATTGCAGCAAGTCGGCGGAGCGGCGAACTTCGGCCTGAGCGGCACCACGCAAACGTTGGCTCTCGCGCAGCGCCAAGTCGCGGATGGCCGCCAATCGCTCGCGATCCGCGGGATCGGCCTTGTCGACGCGTTGGGTGAGGGCTTGGAAGAAAGCGTAGTCCATGACTTGCCACGCCAGGGCAGTCAACCCAGCCACATTGTCAAGGCTGGGCGCGCTGCTGAAAAGCGCCACCAACTTGTCGAGAGTTGGATTGGGTCCGAGCGCTTGCAGGTCCTTGGCGGCAGCTTCCAGCGCCTCAGTCTGCTGGCGGACCCGTGCGCCGAAGGCGGTGAGGGAGAGCAGTCGGGCACGAACTGCGGCGGCTCTCTCGGCGGTGGGCTTATCGCCCTGGGCCTGAGCTGATTCTGCGAAGAGCGAGACGAGCTGGAAGACGGTCGCGTCGATTTGTTTATCGTTGGCACGAATCAGTTCGTCAAGGGCGGCAGGTTCGGCCGTCATGAGTTCCTGCGCAAGACGGGTGCGCGCACGTTGGGCTTCGAGCATCTCCTTTGTGATACCGTCCGCCTCGAGAATGCGTTCAGCGAAGCCTTGAAATGTGAGGAAGGACTGCGGCCTGAGCAAGTAGCCTTTGCGCTGTTCGGGCGGTAGTGCAGAGACCAGCGACTGAGTGAGTCGACCCAGGATCTGCTCCTGCTCGACGTTGCTCATGCCAAGTTCAGGCGGGACGAAGGTGAGCAGCAGTTCCTTCTCTGCGTCGTGGTAGACCAAAGGAGTGCCGAGAGCGCCCCGATACTGGCACGTGGGGCAGTCGATCACGTTGAAGTCGCCTCGCAGGAGACGCGTCTTGGCCGATGGATCCTGAGTCTGATCGAACACTTGTTGGATTTCTGCGACAAGTGGGTTGCCGCATTTCGGGCATTTGATAGCGGTCCGTGCTGCGGGCATGGGTGCTCCTGAAGGGTAGATGGCCTCCGCGCTCCGTTCGAGCATGGGGGAGGGTCCTACAAAGGGTCCGTGAGAGGGTGCGGGTAGTCGGCGCGCGGTATGCCGAACGAGATCGAAGTCCCTTCCCCGGGCCGGCTGTCGGCCCAAATCCGGCCGTTGTGAGCTTCGACGACGGCTCTCGCCAAGAAGAGCCCCAACCCGGCGCCCTTTGTTCGGCGAGCTGCATCGACCGCCCGATAGAAGCGGTCGAACACATGAGGCAAGTCCTCTTGGGAAATGCCCGGGCCCTGATCGCTCACGGTGACAACCACCTGGGCCGGGTCAAAGCTGCCGCGAATGCTTATCGCCGTTCCCGGTGATGAGTACTTGACCGCATTGGAGAGCAAG
>JBGOXY010000039.1:0-13889 GCA_041479415.1 Anaerolineae bacterium | reverse complement strand
GCTCGCGCTTCATCGCCCCCGCCACCCACAGCCTGCGCTTCTACCGCGAATACTTCCAGCCCACCCGCGAAATCGAAATCCGCAAGGATCGCCTGCGCTGGCTGGCGCGCTACCACGACACAGAATTCTTCATCAACCTGGACCAGGTCTCGCAGCCTCGGCTCCCGGGGTACTTCCTCGAAGTGAAGAGCCGCACCTGGTCGCGCAAGGACGCCGAGATCAAGGCCAAGTTGATCGTCGAGATGTTGAAGGACTTGGGCCTAGATACTGCAGAGGCGGTTGATGCGGAGTATGTGGAGATAGCTCACCCGACCGCCTAGGCATCGTGCGCAGCTTATCACTCGACCCGATAGGCTCGCGGTTCGGCGCAGTTCGCGCATTCCCCTCGATTGTCAGGATTTGGCCCTGAGCCCCCTAGTCGGCGGGTTCCGATCCGACGGTTCGGTCTGGCGACTCCGTTTGACGCAATTCCGCCTGCACAATCGCATGCTACGCAATCATGATGGCGTAATCTACTGCCAGGGCATGAATCGAGCCAGACGGCACGTATCTTGCAACTTGTCTATTCCAGAGACCGAAGTTATACTCCCGCCGCGAGCGGCGCCAATCCCGGCGCCCAGGCGGCCCGGCCAGGAAAGGACTTGACGAGATGCTCCCTGCCCAACGCGCTATCCCTCGCATACGCCAGACCGCCACCGCGCATCTGACACAGACCATGAACCTGCTGGGCCTTTCGCGAGCCGAGCAGAGCGAATTCCTTAATTCTGTCCTGGCCTCCAACCCGGCCCTCGAGCTGACCAAACCCACGCGCTGCCCGACCTGCCGGCGCGCATTGTATTTACCCGGACCGTGCCCGGTCTGCCACCCTGCCCGCGAAGGCCCGATCGTCTTCCTGGCCACGCCCCCTGGGCGAGGTCGCGACGAGAGCGGCGAGGAGAACCTGCCCGAACCCGCTCAGCCGGAACGGCTTTCGGATTTTCTGCTGCGCCAGATTGGGCCCGAACTCTCGCCCGAAGAACGGTCCGTGGCCAACTATCTCATTGCCCGTCTCGACGAAAACGGGTTGATGCCCGAATCGTCGGCGGAGGCTGCGCGCTATCTGCACCAGCCCTTGGCCGTCGTCGAAAAAGTGCTCCACACCATTCAGCGCTGTGACCCGCCGGGCATTGGCGCCAGTTCGCCCATCGAAGCGCTGCTCATTCAGGTGGAGCAGCTGGGTGAAACGCACGACGTGCCAGAGGCCGTGCGCCCGATCATCCTCGAACATCTCGAGTCACTGGCCCATGGCGAGTTCGGCCTGATTGCGCGCGCCCTCTCGCTTCCCCGGCCGGATGTGGAAGAGGCGGCCAAGTTCATTCGCCTCAATCTGACGCCGTACCCCGGGCGCACTTTTCTGGGCCATGACCACCAGCGCTCCGCACCCGACCCCGAGCTGTATCACGAAGCTGAAATGGTGTTCCGCCTGGCCCCTAACGCCGCCGAAGGTCCGCTCATCGTCGAAGTCTACGCGCCGCTGGTGGGCCGCCTGCGCGTCAACCCGGAGATCCGCACGCTGGTCAAGACGCTCAGCGGCGCCGAGCGCGAGAACTGGGAGGGCAAGGTGGAAGAGGCGGCGCTGGTGGAGAAGTGCCTGCGTCAGAGTCAGCACACCATCCTGCGCCTGGCGGCGATCCTGGCCGAGGAGCAGCGCGCTTTCATCCTGGGCACCGACCGCGAACTTATCCCGATGACCCGCGTGCGCATCGCGCAGCGGCTGGAGGTGCACGAGTCGACCATCTCGCGCGCCGTGAGCCGCAAGCGGGCCGCGCTGCCCAGCGGACGCATTGTGCCCCTCTCGAAATTCTTCGACCGCAGTCTGTCGGTGCGCGACGTGGTGCGCTCGATCATTGCCGAGGAGAACCGGCCCCTGACGGATACCGAAGTTGCTGGTATGCTAAAGGAGCGCGGCATCCCGGTGGCGCGCCGGACGGTGGCCAAGTATCGCGCCATGGAAGGCATCCTGCCCGCCGCGCTGCGCCGAACGCAGCGCGCCCAGCGGAGCGCCGCGCTCTCGGCATCCTGACCGACCCGGAAGGCCCCCTGCCGATGCGGGTTTCGCGCGCGAAGCCAAAGCCCTCCGAGCGCATCTCGGCTCACGCCCTGGCGCTTGCTGAACTCAACCACGAAGCATTGTTCCTGGTGGCCTCGGCGGGCGGACGCATCCTGGACGCCAACCCCACAGCGGGACGGCGGCTCGGCAAGGCACGCGATGAAATCATCGGTGTGCCTATCGCCGAACTCCTTTCCCTTCCCGAACTCGATCGCATTTTGCATAATCGGACAACCGGCCGCCCTGTGCGCTGGAGCCAACGCCTCGAACTCGCGGGCGAAGTCCATCCGCGCCTGTGGGACATTCAAGTCATGCCCCTCGGAGAGGGCGACGCCGCCGAAGCACTGGTCACCCTGCGCGCGGAAAGTGAGTATGAGGGGGCCTACGTGCCTCGCCTGCAGGTGGGGATGGGCACGCTGGTGGAAGCGCTGCGCACGCCCGGAAGTGATGATCCGGCGGCGGCATTCGCTGAGGCGTGCGCGACGCTACTGCCATGTAGCGCATTCGGGCTCTATTTGCCCGCGGCCGAAGGGCATGCGCTGAACCTGGCCCACAGCCGGGGCGAAGCGCCCGCCCTGCCCGCCTCGATCGCGCACGACGAAACCTCCTCGGCGACAGGCCGAGTGTCGTGGAAGCTGGGACAGCCGACGACAACGGAACTCACCCGTTGGGCGGGCGCGAACGGCGTGCGCGAGTTAGCACTGCTTACCGTCCCGCCGGGCGAGGCGCCTCTGGCCGCGCTGCTCTACTCCTGGCAGGAAAGCGACCCGCCCTACGACCTGGGGTTGCTGCTCGCGATCTGCGCGCTCGCGGCCGAGACCTGGATCCGCGCGCGGACGCGCACCAGCGCGCTGACCGGCATGCAATTGCAGCTTTCGCGGGTGCAGTCGGTCAATCAGTCACTGATCGAGGAGCTGCCGCACGCGATCCTGCTCCTGCGCACGGCCAATGGCCAGGTGGTGGACGCAAACCCGGGCGCGGAAGAGATGCTCGAGTACAGCGAGGGCGAGCTGCGGCAAGCCAAACTGGATGATTGGCTGACCGCACCGGAGGCCGTGGTCGCGGTACGTGCCGCCGGCGAAAGCGGGCGCATCCAAGAAGTGAACGAGTTGACGTTGTACCGCCGCTCGGGTGAGTCGTTCCCGGCCTTCTTGCGGGCCATCCCCATTCGCAGCGACCCGGCGCAAGCGCCGGACGAAACGCTGGTCATCCTTTCCGACATCACCTCCAGCCAGGCGGCGCGGGTGGAGGCCCAGCACCTGCAGCGCCAGGCCGTGCTGGGCTGGCTGGCGGCCGCGTTCGCCCACGAGGTGCGCAACCCGCTCAACAACCTGACCCTGCAGTTGGGTGAAATGGGCACGCTGCACACCCTGACGCCGGAAGTGGCGGACCTGGTGAAAGAAGCGCAAAGTGAATGCCGCCGCCTGAGCGACATCTCGCGGCGCATGCTCGATTTCGCCCGTGGGCAGGATTTCCGCCTGGTGCCGACCGACATGGTGGCGCTGGTCAACCGCATCCTGCAACGTATGCGGCCTACCCTCGAGCGGGCGGGCGTGCAATCGCACCTGACCGCGCCCGAGGGTGTGCCACACGCCATGGCCGACCCGCTCTCGATCGAGCAGGTTATCATCAACCTGATCGACAACGCCGCCAAAGCCATGCCCGAGGGCGGGCACCTGGCGGTGACGATTGAAGCACGCAATCTGCCCAGCGGCGGCCCCGCGGTAGAAGTGCGGGTGGCCGATACCGGCCAGGGGCTGCCCTCCACGGTGCGCGAGAAACTCTTCCAGCCTTACGTCACCACGCGCGCCGAGGGCCACGGGCTGGGGCTGGCGCTCTCGCGCCACATCCTCGACGCCCATCGCGGTACACTCATTGCGGAAAGCTACCCCGGCTCGGGGACGGTGTTCCGCATCTGCATTCCAGTTGCCGAGGAGGACGACGCATGACCTACAGCGTGCTCATCGTCGAAGATGAAGCCAAAGCCCGCGGCTCGATGAACCGCCTGCTCACGGCCGACGGCTACGAGGTGCTCGAAGCCCCGACCCTGGCCAAGGCGATGGAGACGCTCGACAGCCGGCTGACCGATATCGTGATTTGCGACTTCAATCTGCCCGACGGGCACGGGCTCGACCTTTTGCGGCGAATCTCGGCCACCCGACCGCGCCCGCAAACGATCGTCGTGACCGGCCACGGCAGCGTGGCCACGGCGGTCGAAGCCACGCACCTGGGCGCGGTGGATATGCTCGAGAAGCCGCTCGACCCGGAGCAGCTACGGCGGGTGGTGCAGCGCGCCAGCGAGGTGGTGCGCCTGCAACGCGAGCTCGACGTGTACCAGCGATCGGCCCGCGCCGAAGCCCTGGAGTGGGTCCCCGGGGACAGCGCGGACATGCAGCGCGTGCTGCACGAGGCCCGGCGCGCCGCGGCCACCGCCGCGCCGGTGCTCATCACCGGCGAGACAGGCACCGGCAAAGAGATACTGGCGCGCGCCATTCACCTCCTGGGACCACGCTCCGCCAAGCCCTTCTTCCCCGTCAACTGCGCGGCGCTGCCGACGGAGGTCATCGAATCGGAACTGTTCGGCCACGAAGCCGGGGCATTTACCGACGCATCGAAACGCAAGCCGGGATTGGTAGAGGCAGCCGACGAGGGCATCCTGTTCCTCGACGAGATCTCTGCGCTGCGCCTGGAGCTGCAGGCCAAGCTGTTGCGCTTCCTGGACGATCACACCTTCCGCCGCGTCGGCGGCCTGAGCGAACTGCACACCGACGTGCAGGTGCTGGCCGCAACCAACCGCGACCTGGAAGAGATGACCCGCAAGGGCGAGTTCCGCGAAGACCTGTATTACCGGCTGAAGGTGGCCGACTTGCATCTGCCGCCCCTGCGCGAGCGGAAAGAGGACATCCCGGCGCTGGTTGGCCTCTTCCTGCGCAAGTACAACCAGCGCACAGGCGCCTCGCTCGACGGCGTCACGCCGCGCGCCCTGGACGCTTTGGCGGCGCACAACTGGCCGGGCAACATCCGTGAGCTGCGCTACGTGGTGGAGCGTGCGGCGATGCTGTGCGATTCCGATAGCATCGATCTGGGCGATCTGCCGATTGAGTTTCATGCTTTCGTCCCCGAGGAGCCGGTGGCCGAGAAGCCCCCCTCGCCAAAGCGTGGGAGCAAGGGCTAGCCGCAGGCTTTCCGCTTTCACCTTGCCTTCCTGCCGACCCCTGGGCAGGGGCACCCTCCTTCGCACTTACCCAGGGCATCATCACCCACCACCCCCTCCCCGAATCTGGGGAGGGGGTCTTTGTTGGATTTTGGCGATCCACATGCCCCAGGACCTGCCTTGGCGTGGCGTGTGCACGACCTGAAACGCAACGGTAAGAAGGGCGGGGACGGCCCTGCGCCGAACGTGCCCGATCCCCGCTTCCTCAGGCTGATTTTGGCCTGCGCCTCGCAGACAAGCCCCCTGGCACGCCACTTGCATCAACGTCTCCCAGAAACCGGATTAGGCAACGGGAGGCGACGATGATTTCCACAATGTTGAGTCTGACCGACATGCAAGTTCTCATCGCGATGACGGTGATGGGCGCGGGGCTGTGCAGCCTGGCGGCCGGCATCATCGTCCTGGCGAGCCGCGGCTTCTCGAAAGAGATGCGCGTGCTGGCGGCCCAATCGGCCAAGCTGAGCGAGAAGGGCATGAGCCACGACATGGCCGGGGTGGTGAGCGGGGTGGGCGAGATCTTGGGCCTGCTCAATCAGCTCACGCGGACCTCCACCGGAGTGGGCATGTTCCTGATGGCGGCGGGCATCGGCCTGATCGGCGCGGCCTATTACGTGGTGATGCAGATCCAGTGGCCGCTGGTCTAGGCTGAGCACGCGGTACCTCAATCCATCGCACGGCCCACACGAGGCGAGGCATGACCTCCGAACTGCACTTCGCAGAGCGGCTCGAGACGGCATTCGCGCCCGCGGAACGCGCGCTCCTCATTCGGCGCCTGCGCTACGAACCCACACTGTGGCAGGCGCTTGAAGACGGCGCGTTCTTCGCGGCCGCGTTGGCCTTTGCCGGCAGCGCGCCCGAACGCTGGCGGCCGGGGCCGCTCGGTTTGCTGCTGGCCGGCGACACGAGTGCGCTGCGAACGTTTGCGGTTGAGGCGCGCACGGAGGCAAACCCCGAACGACTGAGGCTTTCTCCCGAACACGAGAAGCGGGCTTTGGCCGCGCTCGAGTCGATCCGTGACGGCGGCGAGCTCGACCTGGCGCGCGCGGCCCTGGCGGCCGCGGCGCTCCTCGCGCGCAGCCGCGGGCTCGAGAGCCTGATGCAATTGGGCGCACCGCCGCGGGTCGTTCTGGCCTGCGCCTACGGTCTGTGCCCAAGCGCCGCGCAGTTTGCCCCGGCGGTGTGGGCAGCGCGCCCGTCGCAGGCACTCCTCCTCGTCCAGGCCCTGCTCGCGAATGAAGGCACCGCACGCACCGCGCAGCTTCTGGGCGAGTGGTCGACGCGCATCGCGCCCGCGATGTGGAACGCGCTGCTCGATGCGGCCGAGGACCTGGGCGAAGCGGACCTGGCGCGCGCGCTCGCCTCGCATGCACCGGCGCAACCGGCGGGCGAGGCCAAGGCGCGCGGCGCAGCCGGCGGAATGGAAAGCTCGGAGCAGGTGATGCTCTCGGCGCGAGTGGACCGCGCACTCGGGCGAGGCGACGCCTCGCGCGATCGTCTGGCCAAATTGTGGGACGACACCAAACGGGCCGCGGCCAAAGTGGGTATGGAGCTCGCGCGGGCCGGCGAAGAGGAAGGCGATTGGGTGACGGCGTTGGCGGCCTGGCAGGACGCGCACCAGGCCGATCCGGATCAGCCGGCGATTCGTGCGGGCCTGGCGCGAACGCTTCTGCGCCTCAATCGCGCTGATGAGGCGCTAGGGATTTTGGCGCCTCAACCGGTGGAAGCCGACGAGGTGCTGGCCCTGGCGCAGACCCATATGGCCCTGGGCAACCTGCCTCAGGCGGGCGAATTCGCGCGCCAGGCGGTGAACAAGGCAGCCTCGCCCAAGCCGCTGCGCCTGATGGAAGCGGCCTACGACGTGCTGGCCAAATGCGGCGACCCGCTCCAGGCGGCGTTTGCCGCGCGCGAGGTCGCCGTAATGCGGCCGGCGCACGCGCCCTCGCATCTGCATCTCGCGCAGCTCGAGGCCCAGTGCGGTGACTGGCAACGAAGCCGCGACGCGGCCAACGTGGCGGTGCAACTCGACCCGACCAGCCATGAGGCACTGCGTGCAGCCGCACTCGCTCACGAGAATCTCGATCAACCGGCGCAGGCGCTCGCTTCGTGGAAGCGCATGCAGGATCTCACGCCGGGCGATGATGAGGTGCTGCTGGCTGTCGGCCGCACTGGCCTGGCCGCCGGGCAGCCGGAAGAGGTTGAGCTGGCAGCCAGCGCGCTTCTGGCCAAGAACCCCGCTTCGGGGGAGGCCCTCGCGTTGCTCGGCCGCGCGCGTATGGCCCAGGGCAACCTGGCCGGCGCGCAAGAGGCACTGCTGCGTGCCACCAAGGTGGCTGCAAGCTCCCCTGCCCCGTGGAAGGCGTTGGCCGAGTATCACGAGGCCAAGGGCGATCTCGAGGCTGCGGTCTCGGCGTTGCGTGCGGGCATCGATGCGGCGGCCGCCGCAGGTGAACTGCTATTGGCGCTTGGGCAAATCGCGTTCCGCCGCGGCGAAGATGCCGAGGCCGTGCGGGCCCTCGAACGCGCGGCCGAGAGCATGCCGGCCACGACGATTGTGCTCACCACGCTCGCCCTCGCCCTGCTGCGTCTGGGCAACCTGACCCAGGCCGAGCAGCGCGTGCGCGAGGCCTTGCGCCTCGCGCCAGCCTCTCTGGAGGCGTTGCGCGTGCTGGGACAGACGCTCATCGCCCAAGGCCGATTGGCCGAGGCGCGGCGAGTGCTCGAACAGGCCGTGCACTTGTATCCCTCCGTGCAGCCTCTCATTGTTGATCTGGCCCGTCTGCTGGTGCGCATGGCCCAGGGCGACGCGCCTCACTCGCAAGAATTAGCCTCCACGGCGCTGGCGATCTTGCAGCGCGCGCGCGAGGTGGCCGAGCCCGGGCAGTATCTTGAACTCGACTTGCTGCTGGCCGAGGCGACACTGCTTGCCGGCCGGGCGCATGAAGCGCGTGACTTGTTTACCCAGGTGCTGCGTCAAATCGGGACCGACGCGCGGGATGAACGGCTGCGGGCCTTCGCCGGCCTGGCGCGCGCGCTGCTCGCCCTCGGCGAGCCCGCGGCGGCCATCACCAACTTGCAGTCGGCACTGCAACTCACACCCAATGATCGCGGGTTGCTCGCGGTCCTGGCGGCCGCCTTCGAGAAAGCCGGCCTGCTCGAGGACGCGCGCGCCACGCTCGAACAACTGCTCACGCTCGCTCCGACCGACGGCGCGGTGCTGCGTTCGCTGGCCAACGTGTTTGCGGCGCTCGGCAACATGCCCAAGGCGGTGGAGCTCTTGCGTCAGGCGTGCGACGCGGCGCCGCAGGATGCCTACAACTGGGCGGCGCTCGCCGAACGCCTGCTGCACGCCGGCCTGCCCGAAGATGCGCGCCAGGCAATGGCCCGCGCCATCGACTGTGTCTCACCGCTCGCCGGCGAAATCGCCTACCGTGCCGCCCAGTTCTTGATGACCCTCAAGCACTACGCCGAAGCCGCCTTGCTCATCGAGCGGGCGCTGCAAAATGATCCGCGCGACACGGCGCTCATTTCAACCCTGGGCGTTGCCATGCAGAAATCGGCACGCTACCCGGAGGCGGTGGAAGCCTTCGCGCGTGCGGCCGAGCTCCAGCCGGGTGAAACGAGCCACCTGACCAATGCGGCCGAAGCGCTGTGGGAAGACGGGCGGCGCGCGTCAGCCATGGCTTACTGGCGTAAGGCGCTGGCCGTCGAGCCACAGGCGGCATGGATCCATCGCCGCCTGGCTGTGGCCCTGGCCGAGGATGGGGCCTTTGAAGAAGCGGTGACTCATTTCGAAGAAGCGCTCAGCGCCTCTCCGCAGGATGTCGACCTGGCGCGCGACGCCTCGCGCGCAGCGATTCGCGCCGGGCGGCTCGATCAGGCCGAGGCCTGGCTGGCCCGCGTTCTGGAGGCCCAGCCGGACTCGAAGGAAGCGCTGCGCCTCAAGGCGGGTGTAGATATCGCCGCCGGGCATGCCGGCGAAGCCATTGCCGCCGGGCAGCGCCTGGTGGCGGACGACCCGCACGATGGGCTGGCCTGGGCGCTGCTGGCGCAGGCGCACGTGCGGTTGGGCGAGGTGCCCGAGGCAGCCAGCGCACACCCCGCGCGCGTGGCGCTTCGCCACGCGCTGGCACACGGGATTGGATCGACTGAGGCGCTGACGGTGGCCGCAGATGCCGCCCTGGCGCTCGAGGACTATCCGGCGGCATTGAAATGCCTGAGCGCGTTGCGCCAGGCGCAGCCGGAGGACTACCGCCATCATTTGGCCTTTGCCCGCGCCGCGGTGCAGCGGGCCGAGGCGCACGCGCGCTGGCAGGCTGCGCACGCCGACGAAACACCGGATTGGCAGGCAGCCACCGACCAAGCCGCGCGCGAGAATGCGCTGGAAGCGCTGGCGCAAGCCGAAGCGCTGGGCGCATCGGAGAGCGACGTGCGCATGTTGCGGCTGCGCGCAGAGGCCTCTTTTGCTCCGATCGATTCGGGCATTCTCTCGGCGTTGCACCAGCTCACGGCCGAGGCGCCGCAAGCGGACATCCGCCTGGCGCTCAGCCGGGCACGCCTCGTGGCCGAAGACTTCCCGGGCGCGCTGGAAGCCGCGCAGGCAGTTCTCGAAAGCGAACCCGCCAACGCGATCGGACACATGCTGGCCGGCCTGGCGCTGTGGCGCATGGGGCAGCGGACGCAGGCGCTGGAGGCCATGCACTCGGCCCAGCATGCTGCCGGGTACTTGCCCCTGCCGAACGCCCTGGCGGCGCTCATCCAGGCCGAGGCGGGAGATCTGCGCGCGGCCAGCACCTCGATGGCTGCGGCGCTCGAGGCGGACGATTCGATTGCCACGTGGGAAGCCCTGGCCGCCGAATGGCACGAGGCGCTGGGCAACCTCGAAGCGGCGCTCGCGCACTATCAGCGCGCGGCCGAGCTCGCACCCGAGAACGGCGGAACGCTGGCGCGCCTGGCGCGTGCGCTGCGCAAAGACGGCGATGGAACCGGAGCGTTGATTCACTTCCGGCGCGCGGTTTCGCTGCTCGACCCGGCGCCAGCCTCACTCCTGGCCGAGTTGGGCGAAGCGGCGCTGGCCGCCGGCGAGGCTGCCGAAGCCGGTGAAGCGTATCGCAATGCGCGGCGCAGCGCGCAGAGCTCCTCGCCCGTGGAATGGGTCCTGGGCGAGGCACGCGCGGCGCAGCGACTCGGACAAGGCGAGGAAGCGCGCCGACTTGCGGAGCAGGTCTTGCTCTCCACGGCACACCGCTCACAAGCGCACATGGTCTTGGCCGACGTGGATGAAGCGGCCGGTGATCTCGAGGCGGCATGCACGCATCTGGAACAGGCCGCGTCGTTGGCCGGCGACAGCTTCGAACCCACCCTCCACCTGGCCCAGCTGTGGACGCTCTCCGGAAAGGCCGACCGCGCGCTGGCGGCCCTCGAGCGTCTGACGGTGACTCATCCCGAGTCGAGCGCGGTGAAGCACGCGCTGGGCGAGGCACTGGCCAAGCTTGGACGGGATGATGAAGCGTTGCGGGCGGCGCAGAGTGCCACCGAACTCGAACCGCGCCGCGCGGCACATTGGATGCTGCAGGGCAAGATCGCGCGCAAGATCGGCCAGATGGATCAGGCCCTGGCGGCGCTTACGCGCGCTCGCGAACTCGACCCGCGCGACTGGAAAGTGGGCATGGAACTCGGCATGGCCATGGAAGCCCAGAAGCGCTGGGACCTGGCGCAGGAAGCGTACCGCGCAGCGCTGCAACAGAATCCGAATTCGAGTGACTTGTACTATCGCCTGGGCGTCACGTTGAAGAACTTGCGCGCGTATAGCGAAGCGGCCGAGGTTCTGCGTCGCGCAGTCCAGCTCAACCCGAACAACCTTTCCGCCCACAAGTTGCTCTCGGCGGTGATGGCCATCGGCTTGGTATACAGCGCCCCCACCCTTGCGGCTCAGACGAGGTGATGCGTGGATCGACAAACCTTCCTGGCAGTGGTTGAGGCGGCCCTTGCCCAGCGCGAACCTGCCTTCGCGCGCGATGCATGCCGCGCCTGGCTGGCCCAATGGTCGGGCGATTTCCGCGTACGCCGCCAGCTGGCCAAGGCGCATGCGGCTCTGGGAGAACGCGAAGCGGCAGTCTTCCAAGTGCAGTTGGCTGTGGTCGCGGAACCGGAAGAGGTGACCCTATACGCTCAACTCGCCGAGTGGATGGCCGCCATCAACTTGCAGAAGGAAAGCCGATCGGCGCTGGCCTGCGCCAATGCACTGCGCCAGACACCGGCCGCGGACCTCACACTCCTGCCCGGGTGGGCGGAGAAGTTGTTCGCGGGCGTCGGCCACTTGCAGGCACGGCGCTTTGCCGAGGCGCGCGCCGCGTTTGAGGGCGTGACGCTCAGCCACCAGGACTTCCCCCTGGCCGGATGGCTGCTCGTGCGCTCGGCCTGGTTGGGCGGAGATCACGCAGCGGTGCTCAGCTTCGGCGAACCGCAGCGAGCGCTGTGGCCGGCCTGCGCGCCGCTGCTCATCTGCATGGCGCAAGCCAACTTCGCGCTGGGCAACGACGCCAAGGGTGTCGAGTACATGCACCTGGCCTCGCGCGCCGACCCGGCGCATGAGGTCACAGAGAAACTGCTCGGGCCGTTCAATCCGTATCGCAGCCTGTGGCCTTCGAAGTTGGCCGTCCAATTGCCGATGCCCGTCCCAGGACCGATTGCGATCGCTGCCGGGCTCAACCGGCTGACCACGACTGAGGAGGCTCGCCTGGCGGGCGCGCCTTTGGCCGCGGCGCCGGTCGCACCGGGCATCCCACCCGCGCCGGAGTATATTGGCGACTTCATCCCGGTCGATTCGGCGGCGGCGGGATCGATCGGACCGCTGCCGGGGGAGCAGTTCCGCGGCCCAGACAGCAAGACGCTAGCCTCTGAACCTGCGGCGCCGCTGCCCTCGGCCAAGATGCCCCATTCTGCGCACGCCGAAGCCATGCCGTCGTCTCAGGCTGCAACACTTGGCGATGACTCGCTCGAGGATGTGCGCCGCGAGTTGAATGCATTGGCACGCCGCTTGGGCATGCGCAAATCCTTGCCCGACGAGGAAGAACGGCAGCCGGCCTATATTGTCGTTACGAGCCTGCAGCAGCTCGCCCGCAAGTATGGGCCCGCCTCCGAAGCGAAGATCATCGCCGCGCTCGAATCGGCGATTCGGGTTCAGCGCGCGCGCCTGGGATGGGCTGGCTACCTGCTTGCGGTTGATGACGCCGCCCGCTTGCGGGAGTTAAATCTCAAGCCGGTGGTTGCCAGCAACGCATGGCAGGTCAAGCAGCTCCTCCACCAGTTGGATCAATCGCTGGCGCGGCGTAACGAGATGGTGGGTGCGGTGCTCATCGTGGGCGGCCATGAGATCATTCCTTTCCACTTGCTGCCCAACCCGGCCGACGACGACGACAAGGATGTTCCCTCCGACAACCCGTACGCGACGCGCGATGAGAACTACTACGTTCCAGAATGGCCGGTGGGTCGTATTCCGACCCCGGCCGAAGCCGATCTCGGGTTTCTGCTTCATGTCCTCGAAACCATCGGCCAGCCCGAAAGCAAACCATCCACACATTGGGTGGCGCGTCTGGTGCGATGGATATATGGACTGTTCCATCCGCTCGTGGTTCGCTTCGGGCACAGCTTCGGTTACACGGCAGGCATCTGGCGCCAGGCCTCGCTGGGTGTGTTCCGCACGATCGGCCAACCCAAGGCGATGCTCGTCTCGCCCCCGACCAGCGCAACGAACCTGCCCAAGGAGGGATTGGCCTTCCCGCGTCTCTCGTACTTCAACTTGCACGGGCTGGAAGACACCGCCGAGTGGTACGGACAGCGCGCGCCCGAAAAGGACGACTCGGAAACCGAGTTTCCGGTGGCGCTCTCGCCCAACCAGGTGACCAACTCCGGCCGGGCACCGGCGGTGGTTTTCACCGAAGCCTGCTACGGGGCCAATACCGTGGGCAAGAATGTGGAAACGGCATTGGCCATGAAATTCCTGGCCTCCGGCACGCGGTCTCTCGCCGGCTCGACAAAGATCTCGTACGGTGCGGCAGCCGCTCCGCTCATCGCCGCCGACCTGTTGGCGCGGCACTTCTGGATCAACGTGACGCGCGGCATCCCGACCGGAGAGGCGCTGCGGCGCGCCAAGCTTGCGTTCGCTCAGGAGATGCAAGAGCGCCAGGGGTATCTGGACGGCGAGGATCAGAAGACCCTCATCTCCTTCATTCATCTTGGCGACCCGATGTACGAACCCACCTTGGCAGACGGCGCCTCGCATGCCAAGTCCCTCGTCCGTCGCAAGAGTCATGCGCTGCCGCCCGCGGTGCTGCGCACGGCAGAAGTGAGCACCGCTGCCTCGTCGGCCACGCCGGAAGTCGAAATGGGGCTCAAGCGTGCGTTGAGCCAGTACCTGCCGGGCATGGGCGAAGCCCCGCTGCGCTACTATCAAGCTCACGCAGAGCGGCCAGGTAGCGGCGCGGCGAACCCGCATGGCTCGGCCGGTACGCGCCAGGCCGCCTGGGTGGTCTCACTGGCCCGCACCTTCTCGACGCATGGCGCACCGCATACTCAATACGCACGCGT
>JBGOXY010000038.1:0-14220 GCA_041479415.1 Anaerolineae bacterium | reverse complement strand
CAGTTCTCGAGCAAATGGTGCGGCCCGGCAAAGCCACGATTTACGCCACGTTGCCTACCGTGGCCGATATGCGCAGCGGGGCCTACGCCCCGGGGGCGATCGAGACCGGCGTGCTCTTCGTGGGGCACGCGCAGATGGCGCGCTTCTACAATGTGCCCAACGGCGGATACATTGGGCTGACGAACTCCAAACTCAATGACGCCCAGTCTGGCTACGAAACCGGCATGTCGCTGGCGCTTGGCCTGGCGGCCGGCGTGGACATGTTCAACACCGGCGGGTTGCTCGACGCGTTGATGGCATTCGATTTTGCCAAGGCGGCCATTGACGACGAAATCTTCATGATGGCCAAGCGGGCCAAGCGCGGGCTTGAGTTCAGCGAGGACAACCTGGCTCTCGATCTCATTCGCGAGGTGGGGCCGGCGGGCATGTTCATGGACAACGTGCACACATTGGAGCGCATGAAGACGGCCGCCTTCCTGCCCGAGATTTCGGATCGCGACGCTCGCGCCCAGTGGATCGAGCGCGGCGCCTTGGATTCGCAGGCGCGTGCGATGCGCAAAGTGCAAGACATCCTGACCCGCGACAACCCGGTTGAATTTTCCGCGGAGGTCGATGCACGCGTGCGCGCCAAATTCGCCGGTCTGGTGGCCGGGGACTCGCGCCCGCCCGAAGGCTGGACGCGCGCCGCCCCAACCGCCCGGCGTGAGCGCACTGAACGGCGGCGACGTGAAGCGGCCGGCCAGAGTAGCTGATATATGCCGCGAGGCCGTGAGTGGGGGAGGGGCAGGCCCGGCCCTCAACGCATACCCATCGATATGGGACGGATGACACTGTGACCGACAAGCCAACCTCAACCCGCGAACACCAGCTCGTGCTCGTGCCTTCCGGGCGGCGCGGACTCATCGCCGAGGGGACCGACCTGCTGACCGCCTGCCGCTCACTGGGGGTGGATCTCGAATCGATTTGCGGCGGCAAGCAGACCTGCGGCAAATGCCAGGTCGTTGTGGAAGAAGGACGCTACGAGAAGCACGGCCTCAGCTCCGCCGCACGTCACCTCTCGCCGCCCGAGGCGCAAGAGATCGCCTGCGCGGCCAAATTCGATATACACGGCCGACGGCTGGCCTGTGCCGCCCGCGTGCAGGGCGAATTGCTGGTCAGCGTGCCGGAAGAAAGCCAGGCGCGCAAACAGGTCATCGCCAAAGAGGCCACCGAGCGCACGATAACCATTCAGCCTGCGGTGCGGCTCGTCTATATAGAAGTGACCCCGGCTAGCCTGGGCGACCATCGCGGGGATTGGCAACGGGTGGTGCAGGCGCTGCGTGAACAATGGCAGATCGCGTCGCCGGTCCTCGACACGGCCGTGCTGCCCAGCTTGCAGCCGGCGCTGCGCCGCGGCGGGAGCACGCTGACCCTCACCCTGTGGGACGAGCGCGAGGTGCTGCGCATCGAGCCCGGTTATGTGGAGCGGCTGGTCGGCCTGGCGGTGGATGTAGGATCGACGACCATTGCGGCCCACCTGTGCGATTTGCGTACCGGCGCCGTGCTTGCCAGCGAATCGATGATGAATCCCCAGGTGCGCTTCGGCGAAGACCTGATGAGCCGGGTGTCGTACGGCATGAGCGAGCCGCAAGGCGTGGCGCGCATGCACCGTGCGGTCATCCGCGCGATCAACGAATTGGCCGAGAAGGCCGCCGCGCGAGCCGGCTTCACCTCGGGCGAGATCGTCGACAGCGTGCTGGTGGGCAACAGCATCATGCATCACCTGCTGCTCGGCCTCGACCCGGTTGAGCTGGGCGGTGCACCATTTGCGCTGGCCACCTCTGGACCGCTCGACGTGAAGGCGCGCGACCTGGGGCTGGCGTTCCATCGCGGCGCGCGCGTGCATGTGCTGCCGTGCATCGCCGGGCATGTGGGTGCCGATCACGTGGCGGCTCTCTTGGCCGAGGCGCCGCACAAACAAGATGAAGTGATGCTGCTCATCGATGTGGGGACCAATGCCGAGATCTCGCTCGGCAACCGCGCGCGAATGATGTGCGCTTCGAGCCCGACCGGGCCGGCCTTCGAGGGTGCGCAAATCACTCACGGCCAGCGCGCCGCGCCGGGCGCGATCGAGCGCGTGCGCATCGACCGCGCCACGCTCGAGCCGCGCTTCAAGGTCATCGGCCATGAGGCCTGGGTGGAGCCGCAGGCCGCGGATGAAGTGCCTGCCCAGGCACGCGCTACCGGCATCTGCGGCAGCGGCATCATCGAGGCCGTGGCGGAAATGTTCCTGGCCGGCATTATCACCTCCGACGGCCGCTTCGACGAACAGGCCGCCGAGCGTTCGCCGCGTGTGCAATTCGAAGGCCGCACGGGGCGCTACGTGCTCGCGGACGCCGCGCAAACCGCTACCGGCGCGCCGATCGTGGTCACCCAGAGCGATGTCCGTGCGATTCAATTGGCCAAGGCGGCGCTGTATGCCGGCGTGCGGCTGCTCATGGAACATCAGGGTGTCGCACATGTTGATCGTATCGCGCTGGCCGGCGCCTTCGGCAGTTACATCAGCCCGCGCCACGCGATGATCCTGGGCATGATCCCAGATTGCGAGCTGGAGCGCGTGCAGGCCGTGGGCAATTCGGCGGGCGACGGAGCGCGGATTGCCCTGCTCGACCGTGAGCAGCGAGCGGAGGCGGAGCGGCTGGCGGGCTGGGTGGAGCACGTTCAGACGGCCACCGAGCCCACCTTTCAAGATCAGTTCGTCGCGGCACTCGCCTTGCCGCACGCGAGCGACGCCTTCCCTCATTTGCAGGCCGAGCTTCCTGCCCCGCGAACCGCCGCACGGGCGCGGCCGCGGCTAAGCCACACTAACCCATCCCACCTGGAGATTGCGGAATGAGCGAGGAACTGGATCTGACCAAGCTGCCGACCGAGGAGATCGTCCTGCAGATCAAGGACGACCTGTATGATGGACTGGCGGCTGAAGTTGCGGCCGCGGTCCGGGAACTGCTGCGTCGCGGCCTGACACCCTACGAGGTTCTAACCGGGTCGCTCGTGGCCGGCATGGATGTGGTAGGTGCGGATTTCCGCGACGGGGTCCTCTTCGTCCCCGAAGTGCTCATGGCCGCCAAGTCTATGAAGGCCGGCATGGAGATCCTGCGCCCGCTGCTGGTGGAGACCGGCGCGCCGCAGATCGGCACGCTCGTCATCGGGACGGTGAAGGGTGACATTCACGACATCGGCAAGAACCTGGTGGCGATGATGATGGAGGGGGCCGGGTTCAAGGTGGTGAACCTGGGCATCAACGTGGACGCGGAGAAGTTCATCGGCGCGGTGAAGGAGCACAAGCCCACTCTCTTCGGCATGAGCGCGCTGCTGACCACGACCATGCCGTACATGGGGGTGGTGATCAAGGCTCTCAAGGAAGCCGGGCTGCGCGACGACCTGATCGTCTTGGTCGGGGGCGCGCCGCTCAACGCCGCCTTTGCCGAGGAGATCGAGGCCGACGCCTACTGTCGCGATGCGGCCATCGCGGTCGAAACGGCCAAGAAACTGGTCGCGCTCAAGCGCGGGGGCTAGCTTGGCCGCATCGGCAGGAGTGCGCGGACGAGGCGAGACGGCGGCGAGGTGCGTGAGCGGGCCGACAATGGGCCTCCGCTACCCACCTCGATCGGTGACGTCGACCTCGGGCCAAACCACGACGCCAACAAGGAGGCTGAATGACAACCTGGAGTGAGCTGCTGGCGCAGCCAGGGGTGATCCTCGCCGATGGCGCGATGGGCACGATGTTGATGGCTAACGGGCTGGCGTTCGGGAACTCTCCTGAACAATGGAACGTCGATGAGCCGCAGCGCGTGGGAGAGGTTCACGCGGCTTACGTCCAAGCAGGTGCGCGCATCGTCCTGACCAATACATTCGGCGGGAACCGCTTCCGCCTGCAGCTCCACAACTTGCAGGAGCGCGCCGCCGAACTGAACCGCGCTGCGGCGCGCTTGGCGCGCGAAGCTGCGGGAGGTGCCGCCCTGGTGGCGGGCGACATCGGCCCCAGCGGCGGCATCCTGGCGCCCCTCGGTGAATTGGAGCCCGAGGCGGCCGTGGCCGGGTTCGCCGAGCAGGCGGCAGCGCTGGTCGAGGGCGGAGTTGACGTGATCTGGCTCGAGACGATGTCGAGCCTGGAAGAAATGCGCGCGGCCTTCGACGGAGTGCGGCGCGCGTCGGCGGAGATCCCGATCATCACAACGATGACGTTCGACACGCGCGGGCGGACGATGATGGGCGTGACGCCCGAGCGCGCGGCGCAGACCCTGAGCGGATGGGGAGCCGTGGCGGTGGGGGGCAACTGCGGCAATGGGCCGGAGGAGATTCTCGAGGTGGTGGCCAAGATGCGGGCGATGGCACCCGCCGCCACGCTCGTGGCCAAAGCCAACGCCGGCGTGCCACACCTCCTCGCCGGGCGTCCGGTCTATGGCGCCGGTCCGGACGACATGGCGCGCTATGCCATCGCTGCCGCCGAGGCCGGGGCGCGCGTGATCGGCGCGTGCTGCGGAAGCACGCCGGACCATTTGCGAGCGATGCGCGATTCGCTCGCAGCCAAAGGCCTGCTCTAACGGGAGTGGTCGAGTTGCGAACTGCCCTGATTGCGTGTGGTGCATTGGCGCGCGAAGTGCTGGCCCTCAACGCCAAACATGGCTGGCGGGCGGAAGTGCTGGGCGTGCCGTCTTTGTTGCACAACACACCCGACCGCATTCCGCAGGCCGTGGCGCGGCGCATCCGCGAAGCGCGTGCCGCCTTCGACCGGGTCATCGTGGTCTACGGTGATTGCGGTACGGGCGGCCGCCTGGACGCACTGCTCGCCGCCGAAGGCGTTGAACGTGTGGCGGGGCCTCATTGTTACGAGATGTACGCCAATGGACAGTTCCAGGCGATGATGGACCGCGCGCCGGGCACGTTCTTCCTCACCGACTACTTGGCGCGTTCATTTGATCATCTGGTCGTCGAGCGATTGGGTCTCGATCGCCACCCGGAACTGCGCGAGGACTACTTCGCCAACTACACTAAGGTGGTCTATCTGGCGCAGGAGGACAAGCCGGAGCTGGTGGCCAAGGCGGAATGGGCGGCGCGCGCCCTGGGGCTGCCGCTGGAGGTGGTGCGTGTGGGCTACGGTGCGCTCGAATCACGGCTGGTGGAGATGATGAAAGCATGAGCGTAGACGTTCGCATCGTTTCGTGGCGTGACATCCCGTCGCAGGTGAAGGTGGGCGCCGGACGCACGCGCATTTCACGTCCGCTTGCCGAGCGCTTCCAGCACGCGATCGACGAGGCGGCAATGCGTGCCGGCAAAAGCGGCAGCGACGAATACCTCGCTGAGTGGCGCACGTCCGATCCCGAGACCCGCGAAGGGGAACCCGAATCGGTGGCTGCGGCACTCGTGGCGGAGATCGAGGCCGCGTACCCCGAGGCGCGGCTGCAGGCCTTGGTGGCTCAGCGCGGGCTAGAGGCCGCATAGCCGTCGCCGCACGCCCGGGCGAGGAGAAGGTAGAGCGCATGTCGTTCCTGCAAAACCATCCGGCGCTGCTCGAGACGGCTTACGACGCTACCACGCGCTTGCTGCGTCCATGGCGGCGCTGGCTGCGGCGCGGCGGGGCGACCGAGAAGCTTCTCATCGTCGCCGAGCAGGTGGGCAAAGGCGCCGTCTTCGATTGCCGCATGTGCGGCGAATGTGTGTTGCACGGCACCGGCATGACCTGCCCGATGACCTGCCCTAAGAACATGCGCAACGGGCCGTGCGGCGGAGTGCGCCCCGACGGCCGCTGCGAAGTCCTTCCCGACCAGCCGTGCATTTGGATAGAAGCCTGGCAGCGCGCGGCGCGCATGCCCAAGTACGGCGGCGGAATCCGCCTCATCCAGCCGCCGCTCGATCGTCGGCAGCAGGATCGCTCGGCCTGGATCAACGATCTGCTCGGCCTGCCGGATTCGGTCCCCCAGGGATGGGACGAATGAAGAGCGGTTCCCGGCTCGAGCGCGTGTTGCACTCGGGCCGATTCGCGGTGACGGCCGAGCTGAACCCGCCCGACAGCGCCGACGCGCAGGCGGTTTACGACCGCGCGTTGGTGCTAGCCTCGGTGTGCGATGCGATCAATGCCACCGATGCCTCGGGCGCCAACGTCCACATGTCGAGCGTTGGCGTGTGCGCATTGCTCACACGGGCCGGCTACGAGGCCGTGCTGCAGGTAAGCTGCCGCGACCGCAATCGCATCGCCATACAGGGCGATCTGCTGGGGGCGGCCGCCATGGGGGTGCGCAACGTGCTGTTCCTCACCGGCGACGGAGTCCAGGCTGGCGATCAGCCGCAGGCCAAGCCGGTGTTCGATCTGGATTCGATCGCTGCGCTGCGTATGGCGCGCCTGATGCGCGACAAGGGGCGCTTCCTCAGCGGGCGGTCGCTCGAGGTGCCGCCACGCATCTTCATGGGAGCGGCTGCCAACCCGTTTGTGCCGCCGGTGGAGTTTCGCGCCCAGCACCTGGCTAAGAAAGTGGAAGCCGGGGCCGATTTCATTCAAACCCAGTATGTTTTTGACCTGGCGCGCATGCGCCAGTTCATGCGCGAAGTGTGCGATTTGGGGCTCGACCGCCGCGTCCACATTCTGGCCGGCGTGGGCCCGCTGCGCTCGGCCAAGACCGCGGAGTGGATGCGCAGCCACGTGCCGGGAGTGGTAGTGCCGGATGATTCGGTGCTCCGCCTGCGCAGCGTGCCGGCCGACCGCCAGCGCGAAGAGGGCAAACGCCTGTGCATCGAGATCATCCGCGAACTGCGCGAGATGCCCGGCATTCACGGAGTGCATGTGATGGCCTATCGCCAGGAGGAGCTGGTGGCGGAAATCATCGAAGAGGCCGGCCTGCTCCCGCGACGTGCGGAGCCCGAAGCGGCGCGTCGAGTTGAGGAGAAAGTGCCCTGATGGAGACCATTCTTCGTTCGCCGGCGCGCGAAGTGCGCATCGGCCCTGCGCGGTCCTTCGTCATCATCGGTGAACGGATCAACCCGACCAACCGCGCGCGGCTGGCGGCGGAAATGGCGGCCGGCGATTTCTCGCGCGTGCGCGCGGAGGCGATTGCCCAGGTGCAAGCCGGGGCGCAGGTGCTGGATGTCAACGCGGGCATTCCGCTGGCCGATGAACCGGCGATCCTGGCCGAGGCCATACGCGTCATCCAGGAGGCCGTCGAGGTACCGCTGTGCATCGACTCATCGGTTGTCAAAGCGCTGGAAGCCGGGCTGGAGGCCTATCGCGGCAAACCGCTGGTCAATTCGGTGACCGGTGAGAGCGAGCGTCTGGAGGCGGTGCTGCCGCTGGTGAAGAAACATGGTGCCGCGGTGATCGGCGTGGCCAACGACGAGAGGGGCATCTCAGAAGACCCGCAGGTGCGCTTCGCCGTGGCACAGAAGATTGTCGCGCGCGCGGAAGCGTTCGGCATCCCGCGCGAGGACGTGCTCATCGATCCGTTGGCCATGCCCATCGGCGCAGTCGCCTCTGCCGGCGTCTCGCTGTTTGCCTTGGTGCGCCGCCTGCGCGAGGAACTCGGGGTCAACACCGTGTGCGGGGCATCCAACGTCTCGTTCGGCCTGCCGGATCGCGTTATGCTGAACGGCGCCTTTCTCACAATGGCCATCGGCGCGGGCATGACCTGCGCCATCACTAATCCACTGGAAGAGAGCTTGCGCAAGTTGATCCTTGCGGCGGATGTAATGATGGCCCACGATGAGAACTGCGCGTCGTGGCTCGCGGCGCAGCGACCGGCCGGCGACGGCGCGCGCGAGGAGCGCCTGGCAAGGCGCGAACGGCGCAGGGCGCAGCAGGGGGTGTAGCCCGAGGCAATCTGTCCTCGACAGCCAATCTGGAAGAGGGCATAGCACGCCTTACAGTTGACCGCGCGCGAGTGGCATTCGCACGAGTCCCGCGTGCGGAATACGAAGCGTGCAGGCATGCGCAGGGTCGCACGATGGCCCTGCAGGCCGAATCCGAAGGTCGCGACGGGCGCCCATCCAGCGCATTGTTCTGTCGCCCAACGCCAACCCGGGTGACGGATTGCCATGATGCATGTGCTACACTAACCCTCGATGAGTGTCGAGTACCTTGTCGGCCCGGCAGCCTCCGGCAAGACCCAAACGTGCATTGAACGTGTGCGCTCGGTGCTGGCCGAGCGGCCGCTACCATCGGTCTGGGTCACCGTTCCCACGCAAGCCAAAGACATCTCCTTCCGCCGCCGCTTGGCACTCGTAGGCGGCGCGCTCGGCGCCAACATTGGCACCTTCCCCGACTTCTACAGCGAAATCCTTGCCCGCGCCGGCGATTTCATTCCGATCGCTCCTGAACCGGTAGTCCACCGCATGGTGCGTGCAGCTATCGATGGCTTGCACGCCGCCGGCGAACTTCCCTACTATGCACCCATCCGGCGCACGCCGGGATTCATCCGCGCCATGGCCGAGCACATCGCCGAATTGAAGCGCGCACAGATCACGTCCGAGGCCTTCCAGACGGCGCTGCAGGCGCGCGAGCCTCGGCTGCGCGAGATGGCCGCCATCTATCGCGCTTATCAGAGGGGAATGCGTACTCTCGGCTGGGCCGACCGCGAGGGCGCAGGCTGGCTGGCCGCGCGGGCGCTGCGAGATCATCCGCATCTCCTGAAGTCGATCGAGCTCCTGGTGGTTGATGGGTTCGACTCCTTCAGCCCGTTGCAGCTCGACGTGCTGTCCGCGGTGGCCCGGCAGGTAGCCGGGCTGGTCATCACCCTGAGCGGTGAGCCCGAAATGGCGCGCCCGGCATACCGCCGGTTCGAGCGCACGCATCGCGCGCTCACTCAGCGTCTGAGCCTGCAGCCTACCCCCTTGCTACCCAACCGCACGCGACCGGAAGCGCTGCGTCACCTCGAGCGCACGCTCTTCGAGGTAGGGGCCGAGCAGGTGCAGGGAGGCGGCTCGGTGACGCTGATTGAAGCCCAGACCCAGGCGCTCGAGGTGCGCGAAGCACTGCGCTGGATCAAAGCGCGCATCCAGCGGGACGACCTGCGACCCTCCGAATGTGCGCTCATCGCGATCGACCTGCGCCCATACCAGGCCCACCTGCGCGAGGTGGCCCGCGAATTCCAGTTGCCGGTGCGCTTCGTCGGCGGCGAGGCACTTCTCTCCAATCCCGCGGTGGCCGCGGTGATGAACGTGTTGCAATTACCGCTGCTCGATTGGCCACGGCGCTTGCTCCTGAATGTGATCTCTAGCCCGTATTTCGATTTGTCCGAGTGCGGGTTCCTGCCCGATGATGCGTGGCGTCTGGAGGAAGTGGCTCAAGCGTCCCAGGTGATTCGCGGCCTCGACCAATGGCGGCAAGGCCTGCGGGTTCTGGCCGGCGTAAAGCCGCCGCCCGCGGATGATGATGGGTTTGCGCCGCTGCACGCGCCGCACGGCGAGGAGGCGCTCCGGCTGGCACGCGCATTGGAGCAGTTGGTCCGGCGCCTCAGCCCGCGTGCCGTCGGCTCTCTCGCCGACCATGCAGCGTGGACTCTCACGCTCCTGGAGGATGGGCACGGATTCGGACTCGAGAACCAGGTGCGCGCCGTCGCGGCCAACTCTGAGCGCGACCTGGCGGCGCTGGCCGCCCTGCGGCAGCAGATCGATGCCCTTGTCCTCAGCGAACGCGTCACGGCGGAGCGGCCGCCTCTCGACTACCGCGAGTTCTTCGCCGAACTGCGCGGCGCGGTGGAGGCTACCAGCTACCAGCCGGAGTCTGAACAGGCTTGGCGCGGCTCACGCATCTACGTTGCCGACCTTTCGCAGGCGCGCGGCGTGCCATTCCGCGCGGTGGCGCTCGTCGGGCTGGCGGAGGGTTTGTTTCCGGCGCCTCTCGGCGAAGACCCTTTCCTGACCGATTCGGATCGCGAGGCGTTGGGCCGCTCGGGCATTGCCCTTGAACCGCGCCTGCGCAGTGACCAGCAGACTCTCTTCTACGAGGCCGCAACTCGGGCTGCGGACTTCTTGCTCGTCACCCGGCCCTACCTTGCGCCGGAAGGCGAGGCCTGGGAGCCTTCACCCTATTGGCAGGCGCTGCGTGCGGTCATCGCCAGCGGCGTGCAACGCGTCCGCAGCGAAGACTCCTTGCCCTTACATGAGGCGGCCTCCAAGCCCGAGTTGCTGGGGCACGCTCTCTCACGCGGTCAGCTTCCGGAGGACTACGCTGAACTGGGCCGCGAATGGCACGACCTTCAGCTCATGCGCCAGGTGCTGCTCGCACGTTTGACCCGCGAGCCGCGCGGCGAATTCGAAGGGCAGGCTGTAAGCCTTGCGCCGCGGCTTACCGAGGTCTACGGACCGTCGCATGTCTTCAGCCCGGGGCGGCTGGAGCTCTATGCCGGGTGCAAGTATCACTTCTTCATTCAAAGCGCCCTCGGCCTCGAGGAGCGCCCGGTGCCGCAGGCGGGTTTCGACCCAGCGCAATTGGGGACGATGCTGCACGAGATACTCGAACGCGTCTACCAACAAGCCGGAGAGTCCACCGATCTTCCCGCCCTTCTCTCGGCGCTCGAGCCGATGGCAGCCCAGGTCTTCGCCGACGCTCCGCGAGTCTTGGGTTTCCGTCCCTCGCCTTTGTGGGAGGCCGAACGGATAGGCCTGCTCGACGATCTGCGACAGACGCTCCACGCGCTGAGTGAATTTGCGCGCGGCTATCGGCCGCTGCGGTTGGAGGCCAGATTCGGCTTGGAGGGGGATGAACCGCTCCGACTGGAGACCGACGCGGGGGAAGTCCTGTTGCATGGAGTGATTGACCGCGTGGATGTCGATGAGGCGGGTCGCTTGCGGGTGATCGATTACAAGACCGGCGCCTCCCACTTGGAGATGCGGCATCTCGAGCAGGGCCGCCGCCTGCAAATCGTAGTCTATGGCATGGCGGCCGAACATCGGCTGCGGCTCGGCCGCCTCGAAGAGGGTGTCTATTGGAAGATACGCCAGGCCGAGGCCAGTTCGCTCAAACTGTCCGGCCTCGATTACCGCTCCGAGGATGGACGATCGTATCAGGGCGTGCACGGGGCAACGGAACTCGTGCGAGGTTACATCGGCGCGTTCGTGGCAGGAATTCGCGCGGGAGATTTCCGCCCCGCGCCGCCGGAAGATGGCTGTCCGGCGTATTGTCCGGCGCGGCTGTTCTGCTGGCGCTACACCCCCGCATGAGTATGGGGCGCCGCAGATTGCCGACCGTCTCTGGCGGAAGGTGCGAGAGTCGTTGAGCGGCACAGCATGAGCTCATCCATTCTTGACTCGTTCGATCTCACAACCATCCAGCGCCAGGCCGTGTACGCACGCGGCCGCGACGTGTGCCTGACCGCGGGAGCCGGCTCGGGCAAAACGCGCACGCTCACCGCACGCTACCTCTCCCTGCTGGAGGAGGGCCTGGCGCCGCGCTCGGTCGTCGCGGTCACTTTCACCGAGAAAGCCGCCCGCGAAATGCGGAACCGAATCCGGGCCACCATCAACGGCTGGGTCGGATCCGGGCTATCGCCCGCCGATCGCGCCCGCTGGGCGGTTATCGAGGCCGATATCGATACGGCGCGCATTGGCACCATCCACAGCCTGTGTGCCGAGATCATACGCGCTCACCCGGTCGAGGCCGCGGTTGATCCGGGGTTCGAAGTGGTCGACGAAGGCCTGGCGGCAGCCTGGAGGGCGCAAGCCGCCGAGGACGCGCTGGCTTGGGCCTCAGGCGAGGTGACCCTGGTTGCCCTGCTGCGCGCTCTCTCGCCGATGCAACTGCGCGCCGGGCTGAGTCGACTGCTCGGCTTCCGTTTGGATGCGGTGGCGGCGTTTTCGGAAGAGGATCTCCTTGCCCGCTGGCAGGCGGCACTGCAGGAGAGACTGTCGGCTTTCGTTTCGGGTGGCGAGGTCGAGGGGGCCATCACAGAGCTGACCCGGCTGAGCGCGAGCCGGATGCTGGAAGAAGATGCCGGCCCCAAGCTGGCCGATCAGGTCGAGCGGTTGCTTTCGGAGTGGCGGCAGATGCGCCTGGACCTCGGGGACCTCAAACCCGGCGAGGCGGTTGCTCGCCTTGCACTCATTCGTGAGACCTGCCTCAACCTGCAGCTCGGTAAGAAGGACGGCCAGGCCAAACCACAGGTGCGGTTGCTCCGGGAGGCGTATGCCTCTCAGGTCGAAGGCTGGCTAGGGCGCCCCAAAGACACCCAGTCGCTGACAGCCATGGAGGAGGTACTGAAATCCATCCTACCCGGTCTGCGCGCGCTGTTCCTCAAGGCCTCCGAGTTCTATGAGCACCTCAAGGCACAGAACCATTCCCTGGATTTCGACGACCTGGAGGATAGGGCCAGCCGTCTGCTCCGCCTGGACGCGGTGCGCGGGCGGTGGAGTGCAGAAGTCGCATCGGTCTTGGTTGACGAATTCCAGGACACGAATGCGCGCCAGCGAGGAATCGTGGAAGCGCTGGCCGGCCTACGGGACGGTCAGCACGGCCGGTTGTTCGTGGTGGGCGACGCCAAGCAAAGCATCTACCGTTTCCGCGGTGCCGACGTCACCGTGTTTGTCGACGTGGAGCGGGAAGTGCAGGCCGGTGGCGGGCTGGTTCTCCACCTGGCACGCACGTTCCGGGCGCACCCCCCATTACTGGAGGTCTTCAACGATCTGATGCCGCGAATGATGGCGCCGCCGCACGACGCGCGCCCGTTCGATGTGACGTATGAACCGCTGGAGGCCTCACGCACCGGGCCGCGTGCAGATGTGCAGCCGCCCTTCCTCGAGGTGATCATCGCCTCCGCGGGCGATGCGGCACGGGCGCGCTCGGTGGCGGCGGCCACACTGGCGCAGCGCCTTGTCGAGCTTCACGACGCGGGCGCGCGCTGGGACGACATCGCGCTTCTATTTCGCGCTTCGCCCTCCTTCCCGGATTTTGAGCAGGCGTTGGAAGATGCCGGTGTTCCGTTTGTCACCGTGGCCGGCGGCGGCTTTTACGACCGGCCGGAGATACGCGATCTGCTCAATCTGCTGCGCGCCATCGCCAGCCCGCGGGACGATCTGGCCATGGCCGGATTGCTGCGCTCACCGGCCTTCGGCCTCAGCGACGCCGGGCTCTTCCGGCTGCGCTGGCCGGCGTCCGGGGGCGGGCCGGTAGGCTACCAGCAGGCGCTCGGCGGGGACCTCACGGCCCTCACCCAAGAAGACCGCGAGTGTGCGGGTCGCGCGCGTACCGTGCTCGAGCTCGTCGGCGCCTTGGCTAACCGGGTGGCCGTCGCGGAGCTGCTGAAGGATGTGCTCGATCGGACCCTATACCTCGCGGTGTTGCGTGCGGCGCCGGGCGGTGAGCGGCTGTATCGCAATGTCGAGAAGCTTCTGCAAGATGCCCACGACAGCGGCATCGTGCGCGTTGAAGATTTCCTCGAATACGTCGAAACGCTGAAATCGGTCGGCGCACGCGAGGGCGAGGCCCCGAGTGAGGCCCTGGGCGCCGTGCGGTTGATGACCGTCCATAAAGCCAAGGGCCTCGAGTTCCCGATTGTTGTGCTGGCCGATGCGTCGCGCCAGGCCCCGGGCGAATTCGGGCGCGTCCTCCTATCGCCCGAGCTGGGCGTGGTGGCGCGGCCGGGTCGGCGCACGGATGAGGAGCCAATTGCCTTCCGCCTGGCTAGAGCCGTTGAACGAGAGCATGAGCAAGCGGAGGAACGCAGGTTGCTCTACGTCGGCGCGACACGCGCCCAGGAGAAGCTGATCGTGGTTGGTTACCGCGGCCCGCGCCGCGGCGAGTCGTGGCTCTCGCTCCTCGAGCAGGCGTTGGAAGAGGCAGGCGCGCGCCCGGCGGCAGGCGGGCCGCCCGAATGCCTGATGCTCCCGGCCAACGGCGCGCTGGTCGCCGTGCGTGAGGTTCATATCTCTCCACTGCCAGCGGCACTTCCCCGCGCCGCCGGCTTGAGGCCTCCCGATGAAAGCGAGAGGCGACCGCTCTTTCGTCTTGTGCCCGACGAAGAGGTCGAGGGCACCGACGACAAACCCCAGTTGACGGAGGATGGGCGCGGGCGTCGGCAGAACATATTCGCCGTGCGTGCCGAGAACGATGCAAAACTGATTGGCCGCCTCGTACACGTCGCTATCCTTCGCTGGTGTTTCCCTGGCGACGCTCGCCTGCAACCACTGCTCAGGGCGTCCGCTCGAAATGAGGGGATGCTCGATGAGTTGGAGGCTGAACAGCACATCGCGCAGGTCGTG
>JBGOXY010000037.1:0-14312 GCA_041479415.1 Anaerolineae bacterium | reverse complement strand
GTCTCACCCTACATGCCGTACTACAGCACGCTGCTCTTGCTCGTGTTCCCCTTGCCGTGGCCTCTCCTCGCGCTCGCCTTCCTCGGCTATCTGCCCAGCCTGATCGGCACAACCCTGGCCTGGAAGGGCGTGGTGCTCTTGCCGCTGGGCGTGCTGGCCTGGGTCTACCTGCGTGCCGCTCGCGCCTCTTGGAAACCCGAAGCATCCAAAACAGTCGCGGCACGAATTGATGCTGCCTGAACATCTCTTGCCGAGAGCAGGTTGCGGCTTCAAATCTCCGCTCGAGTCCTGATCCTCGTTTGAGGTGAGAACGTCCGCCTCGCCCCGATCCATCACCCTCACCCGGCGCTGGCAAATGTCCGCCGCATGAGGTCCATGTCAGATGGCGCCGGTCGGCGGCCGCATGCCGATGGCCAAGATGCGCAGTTCACCCGTTAGCAGGCAAATTGGCCGCCTCGCCCTCTTCATGAGTGACAACCCCGTGCATTGTCGGCCGTGAAGGCGGCTGCGCTTCTGGATCGCGCCCCAGGCAGACTACAATAGGGTGCATGTCCCCTGTCCGTCTTCGTCGTCGCGCAGGTCGGTCCTTCCCCATATGAATCGTTGGTGGGTCACCCTTGCTGGGGCAGGCACCCTGGCCGTGGTGCTGGCCACGGCGTGGATCCTGTGGCCGCGGGCGGCAGGCACGCCGCGCACGGTCGAGGACTTGCCGCGCATCAGCCTGGACGGCCACCAGCGATTGCTGGTGCTCGCCCCGCACGAGGATGATGAGACGCTCGGGACGGCCGGGCTGATCATGGCGGCCAAAGCACAAGGGCTCGCCGTGCGAGTGGTGATCGAAACCAACGGCGACGGCTACGTGTTCGCCACGATGCAGGAGTTCCACCGCCTCTTCCCCACCAGCCGTGATTACGTGCGCATGGGCGGTGTGCGCCAGGAAGAATCGCTCGCCGCCCTGGCTGCGCTCGGGGTGACCCCGGACGAGGTTATCTTCCTCAGCTACCCGGATCGCGGCACAGCCTCGCTCTGGAACTCGCACTGGGATCCAAGCACGCCGTTTCGCTCGCCGTACTCCAATCTGGACCGCAGCCCGTATGCGCGCACCTACAACCCGAATGCGGTGTACTGCGGCGCCGACCTGCTGGGCGACCTGCGCTCCATCCTGCGCGACTTCCGTCCGGACCTGGTGGTCTATCCGCATCCCTTCGATGTGCATCCCGACCACTGGGGGCTGAGCGCCTTCGTTAAGTTGGCGCTGGCGCTCGAGCAAAGCCGCGACGCGGCCTTCCGCCCAGACTCGTATGCCTACCTTATCCATCGTCCCGATTATCCCGAACCGGGCGGGCTCAAGCTCGACGGGTCTCTGTTCCCTCCGTCGGCGCTCATCGAGCTCGGCGGGCCGTGGCTGCGCATCGATCTGGGTTCGCCGGAAACGTTGCGCAAGTGGCAGGCCATCCGAAACTACCGCTCGCAGCTACCGCTCTTGCGGGGGCTGCTCGAGCGATTCGCGCGGCGCAATGAGCTGTTCGCGGTGGTGCCGTCTGCGGTCCTCGCGCATTGGGCCGAGGGCAACCCCCCCGACCCGACGACGTGGCGTACGGCCGACGGGCAGCCGGTGGCGCCCATCGAGCGCGACCCGGTGAAGGACTTCATCACCCGCGACGCGGTGCCCGCAGCGGACTTGACCGCGCTCTACGCTGCCGCCGCGCCGGATGGCAGCCTGATGGTCTGCAGTCAAGTGGACGGCCTGGCCTCACGCGAACTGAGCTACTTTGTCAGAGCGTTGGCATCGGGAGAGTCCGGTATTGTTCATCGCACACAGAAAGCCAGCCAGGCGCGGCGAACCAACGAGACGCCGACGACTGAGGGACACTTCGTGTGCGGCCAGTTCGACCTGGCCGATCTGGGGCACCCCGACCGGATATTCCTCGGCAGCGACGTTCACGGAACGGGCGTGGGCATTCTCGACCAGACGGCATGGCAGATGGTTGAGGTCAGGCCGCCCGAGGCGATCGCGGCCCCCTGACCCAACGGAGCATGGTCGCGCGGAACATGGCCGCCCGTGCGCGGTTTTCCCGGGCCGAACAACGAAACCGCAGGCGATGTGGAGGCTCTCATGGATTTCGCTCTCACCGCTGAGCACGAGATGGTGCGCCGAACGGTGCGCGAATTCGCGCAAGGCGAACTGGCCCCGCTCATCAAAGAGGCCGACCGGAGGCAGGAGCCGCCCGAAGAGACGCTGCCGCGCATGGCTGCCCAAGGCTTGCTGGGCATCTGCCTGCCCGCGCGCTACGGTGGCCAAGGGTTGGATTACCTCGCGTTGGGCCTCGCCTGCGAGGAGCTGGAGGCGGTCGACACTTCGCTGCGCGTGGTGATGAGCGTGCACGTGGGGCTCAACTCGCTCGGCCTGCTGCAGTGGGCAAGCGAAGCGCAGAAACAGGCGTTTCTTGTGCCGCAGGCGCGCGGCGAGCGCATCGCCGCCTTCGGCCTGACGGAGCCGGGGGCGGGCTCGGATGCCGCCGCGATCCTTTCCAGTGCCCGCCGCGAGGGCGAAGAGTACATCCTCAACGGGGAAAAGATATGGATGTCACTCGCCACCCGCGCGCACCACGTGCTATGGTTCGCTCGGACCGACCCGCGAGCGGCCGATCCGCACGACGGGCTCTCGGCGTTCCTGGTGGAGACCGACCGCCCGGGTGTGACCCGCGGCGATCTGCACGGCAAGCTTGGGGTGCGGGCCGGGTCCACCGGCTGGGTGCATCTCGAGGAGGTGCGCGTGCCCGCGGCCAATCGCATCGGGCAGGAGGGGGAGGGCTTCGCCATTGCGATGTCCTGCCTCGACAATGGACGTTACACCGTGGCGGCCGGCGCCGCCGGGCTGCTCCGCGCGGCGCTCGAGCTTAGCGTAAAATACGCCCTCCAGCGCCGCACCTTTGGCAAGGAGATCGCGCGCCATCAACTCATCCAGGAGAAGATCGCGCGCATGGCGCAGCAGTACGAGATCGCCCGGCTGCTTTATTTGCGCGCCGGCTGGATGAAGAACCAGGGGCTGCGCAACACACGCGAGACCTCGCTCGCGAAGTGGACGGCCACCGAGGCGGCCTTCGAGGCCGCCCACCAGGCGCTGCAGATTCACGGCGCCTACGGCTATAGCGATGAGTTCGAGGCCGAGCGCCTGCTGCGCAACGCGCGCGGGGCGACGATCTACGAGGGCACGAGCGAGATCCACACGCTGTTGCAGGCCGGCTACGCCCTCGGATACCGCAGCGATCGCCCGCTGCGCTGCGAATTGCCGGCCCACCAACCTGGAATGTGACCCTCGCCGCCTCGCGTGCGGCGCAGGGAGAGCAGAAGAACGACCCGCACTCTAAGCAGACAGCGCAACACCGCGCGATAAGAGGAGGCCACTTTGAACATAGTCGTCTGCATCAAACAGACGCCCGATTCGGCGGCCAAGATCACCGTCGAGGGCGGGCAGGTCGCCTGGGGCGATGCGCCCCTGGTGGTCAACCCGTGGGACGAGTTTGCCGTCGAGGAAGCCCTGCGCACCAAGGAGAAGCACGGCGGCAAAGTCACCGCGGTGTGCATGGGCGCCGAAACGGCCAAGGAAGCGCTCAAGACCGTCTTGGCGATGGGTTGCGACGAGGCCATTCTCGTCACCGACCCGGCGCTCAAGGGTTGCGACAGCCTGGGCACGGCCCGCGTTCTGGCCGGGGCCATCCGCAAGGCGGGCGAGGTCGACGCCGTTTTCTTCGGCCGCCAGGCGATCGACTCCGACACCGGGATGACGGCCGGCCAGGTGGCACGCCTCTTGGGCTGGCCGGCGCTGACCTACGTCGCCGCCATCGCAGAGTGGAAGCCGGCTGAAAAGGCCGTGAGCGTGCAACGCATGACGGACGAAGGCCGCCAGGTGGTCGAGAGCTCGCTGCCGGCGGTGATCAGCGTGGTCAAGGAAATCAATGAGCCGCGCTATCCCTCCTTCATGGGCATTCGCAAAGCCTCCAAGACCACCATCCCGCTCTGGTCGCTGGCGGATATCGGTGTGGCCGCCGACCAGGTGGGCGAGAAGGGCGCGCGCGTCGGCTGGGCTGAGATGTATGCCCCGCCAGCGCGCAAGGTGGTGTGTGAAATGATCAAGGGCGAGACGCCTGAGGAAACCGCCGCGGCGCTCGTCGACAGACTGATCGCGGAGAAGGTGATCTGATGGGCAAAGAAATCTGGGTCTACATCGATCAGTTCAAAGGCAAGGCCCTGTCGGCCTCGTGGGAATCGGTTGCGGCGGCAAAGACCCTGGCCGGCCCCCTGGGCGGATCGGTTGTGGCGCTCGCCCTCGGCCCCGGCGCGCAGGCACTGGCGGTGGAGGCGTTCCACTTCGGCGCCGACGCGGCCATGTGGGGCGACGACGCGACCCTCGCCGATTTCCGGCCGGAAGCCTACGGGCTGACCGTGGCCAAGCTGGCCAAGGAGAAAGTGCCCCAGCTCGTGATCATCCCGGCCAGCACCCGCGGGCGCGATTTGGCGGCGATGGTTTCAGCCGAGCTCGGCTGCGGCGCGGCGGCGGATGCCACCGGGCTGGAGGTCAAAGACGGCACACTGCGCATCACCCGGCCGGTGTATGCCGGCAAGCTGTTCAGTGTGGTCACCTTCACCGGCGGCGAGACGAACATCATTTCACTCCGCCCGCGCTCCTTCCCGATGCCTGAGGCGGACGCCGGGAAGAGCGGCAGCCCGAGCCAGGTGCAATCGGCAGTGGCCGAAGGCGACCTGAAATCAAAGGTCACCGGCTACGTGGCCTCCGAAGCCGGCGTGAGTCTGACGGATGCCAAGATCATCGTCTCCGGTGGACGCGGCGTGGCCAACAACCCGGCCATCACGCCCCCGGCGGAGATCACCGATGAGAAGCAGAAGGAAGTGTGGAAGGCGCAGCAGGGCTTCGCGCTCATCCGCGAGCTGGCAGGCGTGCTCAAGGCGGCTGTTGGCGCAAGCCGCGCCGCTGTCGATGCGGGCTACATCCCCTATTCCAACCAGGTCGGCCAGACAGGCAAGGTCGTGTCGCCCGACCTGTATATCGCCTGCGCCATCTCCGGCGCCATCCAACACCAGGCCGGCATGCGCACCTCGAAAAACATCCTGGCCATCAACAAGGATCCCGAGGCGCCGATCTTCGGGCTGGCGCGCTTTGGCGTGGTCAGCGACATGCACAAGTTTGTCCCGGCGCTGACCGCGGAACTCAAGAAGCGCTTGGGACGGTGACGGACCGGTGGACCCACACGGGCGCGGCTGAGCCGCGCCCGTGTGATTCATAGAGCGCTCGTTGTTCGGGCGCGCCACGGCCTGCCCTAAGAGGATTGTCTTGAGAGGGCGCATCATGCATTACGCATACCCGCCCGCGGATGGTCATGGCAAACTGGCCGTGGGCGCAACACGTCTTCCGTGCCCATGCGACGGCTCGCGCAACATCTCTTCCATCATTGCGAGCTGCGCCGCGCCTCGTCGAGATACACGGACTGCAATACGCTTTTGCGTTAGCTTGAGCGGTATCCGCGGTCGATTGCCTGAGCATGCGGCGCGGTAGCCGAAGGCCTCTGTAGGGGCACGCCATGGCGCGCCCCTACAGAGGGCTATGAAACCAAGCCACGATCCCCTCGGCACGCCGGCCGGGGCCGCCTCGAGCTCGGGATCGTGGGATCTTTTGTGCCAGAGGCCCTGCTGTGCTCCTCTCTCCGTAGCCCTCTCGGCGTTCTCCGCGTTCTCGGCGGTGACGACTCCTCCCCCAGTTGTGCTAAACTTAGCCCATGCCTCGATCCATCCTGATCGCGGATTCGAATTTCGGCTTCGCCGGCATGCTGCAACAAGCTATCGTCGAAGCCGGCTTCCCCTGCCAGACTGCCGTCACCGCCCGCGAGGCGATCAACATGGCCTCCGCCTCCCAGGTCAGCCTGGCCATCATCGATCTCGACTTGCCCGATGCGGTGCCGGCGGCGTTCGTCTCCGAACTGCGGCGTGCTTCGCCGGGCGTCATCTTGCTCGGCATCCTTCCGGACGACGAGGCCAAAGCCCGCGAGGTTCCCGGCCTCGGGTTGCAGGGCACGCTCACCAAACCCTTCTACATGCCGGACTTCATTCCGCAGCTCAAAACGCTGCTCAGTGAACCGTCTGCGTCGCTCAAAGAGGCGGCCACACCGGGGCTGCTCGCCGCCGAGGAGAAACTCCTCGAAATGCTCGGCATCGGCGGGGCGGAGAAACCGGTCTCGCCCATGACGCCCGAACTCGCCGCACCGGGTGCCGAGCTTGCGCCGCGCGAGTTGACCTTCCCCAACGCAGCGCGGGCTTCGGCCCTCATGGCGCGGCTGATGGCCGGCACGGCCACCCGCACCTCGCTCCTGGTGCTGGAAGGCAAGTTGTTCTCGTTCGCCGGAGAAAGCCCCGCGGAGCATGCCGCTCAGGCCGCGCGCCTGGTGGCGGGTGGGTGGAACCGCCATCAACGCGGCGTGTGGCTGCGCTACTTCCGTTTGTCGGGGACTGAGGAAGATCTGTTGCTCTACTCCACGCCCGCGGGAGGCAAGTACATCCTGGGGTTGGTGTTCCCCGGCCCGACTCCGGTGCGTGAGGCGCGCAGCGCGACCCATACCATACTCGAAGGCCTGTATCATAGCGGCGCGGCGGTCGCCGAAGAGCAGCTGCTCGAGCCGGCGCGCGCGGGCAAGACCGCTGTCCTGCGCTCGCGGGAGGAGGAGCCCGTCCAGGCGGTGGTGGTGCCCGCCAAGACACGTCGCCTCGACGCGCGCAAGGCAGCCCGCACCTCCGCAGCCAGCCCGTCCCCAACGCCCGCCGCCCCTGCCCAGCCCGCCTCCCCTGCGCGCCCGGCCGCCGCCAAGCCTGCGGCCGTTCCGGCCGGTCAGCCCACCACCGGCGAGGTGGCGCGCATCCGCCTGAACTACAACATCGTGCTGACGCCGGCCGACCCGGCGCAGCGCATGCTGCCGGAGATCGCCTCCGACCTGGAGGGTTATGTGCGCAGCCTGATCGTCAGCCACGGCTGGCGCGCACAGCGCATCACCGTGCGGCCCGACCATTGTCTGATCTCGCTCTCGGCACCCGCCTCCAGCCCGCCCTCGGATATCATCCGCCTCCTGCGCGGCGAGACCTCCGCTCACATTCTGGCCCGATTGGCGCCGGCCGGCGGCCCGCCCTCCGCCGGAGAATTCTGGACCGCGACGCATTTGCTCACCACGCAGGAGCAGCCACCCACGCCCGGGCAGATTGCCAACTTCATCGCCCAGACTCGCAAGTCGCAGGCCCCGCCCTCCGCGCCGGCCGCCGGCTGAGCCCCGCCCACGCACTATGTCGCCACGACTGTACCTGATTGACGGACATGCGCTGGCCTATCGCGCCTACTTCGCCCTGAGCGGCGGTGGCACCGCCCCTGCGCGCTGGATCACCTCCGCCGGCGAGCCCACGGCCGGCGTGTTCGGCTTTACCTCCATCCTGCTTTCGCTGATCGAGAAAGAGCAGCCCGAGTACCTGGCTGTGGCTTTCGACACCGGTCGCACCTTCCGTGACGACCTGTACCCCGAGTACAAGGCCACCCGCGAGAAGATGCCGGAAGACCTCGGGCCGCAAATCGAGCGCATCCGTCAGGTGGTGCACGCCTTCGGGTTGCCGATCCTGGAGGCCGAGGGGTTCGAGGCTGACGACGTGCTGGGCACGATTGCCAAACGGGCCGCCGCCGAGGGCTGGGAGGTGGTGATCCTCACCGGCGACCGCGACCTGCTGCAGCTTGTGGATGATCGAATTCGCATCCGCCTGGCCGGGCGCAGCCTGGCGGAGGCCGCGGACTACACCCCGGAAATGGTGCGCGAGCAGTTTGGCGTTGGCCCCGAGCAGTTCGTCGACTACAAGGCGCTGGTCGGCGACAAATCCGACAACATCCCCGGCGTGAGCGGCATCGGCGAGAAATCGGCCGTGGAACTCTTGCGCGCGCACCCGACGCTGGAAGCGATCTACGCCAACCTGAACGATGTGGCGCCGCGCTACCGCACCAAGCTCGAGGCCGGGCGCGCCAGCGCCGAGCTCTCGCGCACGCTCTCGGCCATCCGCTGCGACGTGCCCCTGGCCCTCGACCTGGAGCGCTGCCGGGTGGGCCAATCGCGGCGCGAGGAGGTGGTTGAGCTCTTCGGCCAACTCGAATTCCGCTCGCTGCTGGCGCGCTTGCCTGGAACGGCCTCCGCGACCCCGGCCGCGCCCGGCCGACAAATGGCGATGTTTGCCGAACCTGCGCACAGCACCTCCCAGCCTGCGACGCAGACCCGGCTGGTGACGAGCGAGGCGGAGCTTGCCGCATTGGCCGCGGACATGGCGCGCGCCCCGCTCATTTCATTCGATGTGGAGACGACCTCCACCGATCCGATGCGCGCCGAGGCCGTGGGCCTCTCCGTATCCATCGCGGAGGGCACGGGCTACTACATCCCGCTGCGCCACGCCGGCGGGCCCAACCTGCCCGAGGCCTTGGTCATCGAGCACCTGCGCGGCCCGCTCGGCGAGGCCGGGCCGCCCAAGACCGGCCACAACGTGAAGTACGACTACACCATGTTGCAGCGCATGGGAGTGCAGGTGGCGCCGCTGCGCTTCGATAGCATGCTGGCCGAATGGTTGTGCAACCCGGCCTCGCGCAACCTGGGGCTTAAGGAGCTGGCCTTCGTCCGGCTGCGGGTGGAGATGACCCACATCCAGGCGCTCATCGGCAAAGGCGCCAAGCAAATCACCATGGACGGGGTGCCCGCCCAGACCGCGGCCGAGTACGCCGCCGCGGATGCCGACATGGCGCTGCGCCTGGTCGCGCCGCTGCGCGCCGAACTCGAGAGCAAGGGACAGTTAGCCCTGCTCGAAGAGCTCGAGATGCCGCTGGTGCCGGTGCTGGCCGAGATGGAAATGGCCGGGGTCAAGCTCGACCTGCCGTACCTCGACCACCTGCAGACGCGCATGCAGGCCGACCTGCATGCCATCGAAGAAGAGATCCACCAGATGGTGGGCTACTCATTCAACATCAACTCCACCCAGCAGTTGGCGGATGCCCTATTCGGCAAACTCGGCCTGCGTCCGCCGGACCGATCGCGCAAGACGGCCGCCGGAAAATTCTCCACCGCCGCGGACGTGCTGGAATCCCTGCGCCACGAGCACGTGGTGGTCGAGCAGGTGCTGCGTCACCGCGAACTCTCCAAGCTGCTCTCGACTTACGTGGTCGCCCTGCCCAGCGCCGTGAATCCGCACACCGGCCGGGTGCACACCTCCTACAACCAGTGCGGCACCGTCACCGGCCGCATCTCCTCCTCCGACCCGAACTTGCAGAACATTCCCACCCGCAGCGACGATGGGCGGGGCATCCGCCGCGCCTTCATCGCCGAGGCGGGTCACGTGCTGGTGTCGATCGACTATTCGCAGATCGAGCTGCGCATCGCGGCCGCCATGGCGCAGGATGCGGCGATGACGGCTGCCTTCGAGCGCGGTGAGGACATTCATGCGGCGACGGCCGCCGCGGTGTATGGGGTGAAACTGGGCGAGGTGACCTCGGCCATGCGCCGCCACGCCAAGGCGGTCAATTTCGGCCTCTTGTACGGGCAGAGCTCATACGGCCTGACGCGTTCAACCGATCTGACGCTGGCCGAGGCCGAGGCTTTCATCAAGGCCTACTTCGAACGCTTCCCGGGCATTCGCGCCTACATTGAAGCGACCAAGCGCAGTGCGGCCGAGCTCGGCTATGTGGAAACGCTGCTCGGCCGGCGGCGCTACTTCCCCGAGCTGCAACCCGGTTCGCATCTGGATGTGGCCGCCCGCAACCGTGCCGAGCGCGAAGCGATCAACGCTCCCATTCAAGGCACGGCGGCCGACCTGATCAAGCGCGCGATGATCGCCCTGCCACGGGCCATCGCCCAGGCCGGGCTCGCGGCACGCATGACCCTGCAAGTGCACGACGAGCTGGTCTTCGAGTGCGAGGCGCACGAGGTGCGCGACCTGGCGCGCACCGCTGTGACAGTGATGGAAGGTGCCTACCCGCTCAGCGTGCGCCCGCGCGCCGACGCGAAGGCCGGCATCAACTGGGAAGAAATGGAGACCGTCCCGCTCTCATGAGGCCTTCCGCGACACATCACCCGGCACGCCAGGCGCTGCAGATGGCCCTGGCATGTGCCATGCTCGGGGCCTGCGCACTTCCGAGTGCCATGCCAACTTCCACGCCCGAGCCAACCCTCACCCCCGCGCCCTCCGCCACGCCGACTCCCGCACCCACGACGGTATGGATCGACCCGGCTATTCCGCCCGAGGTGCGTCAGGCGATCATTCTGCCGGCCGGGTACGTTGCGGCCGGCGAGGGGGCCGCGGCCGACCTGCGCATTCACCTGGGCGCGGGCGAGCCTCTCGCGCAATGGGTGTACGCCCTGGCGGCCCGATTCCCGACCGTGATCGACGGCCTCACGTTTGACGAATTGCGCGCCGCGTGGCGCGGCCAGCCTCCGCAGGCGATGGGCGGCCAGCCATTGCTCCTCGACCAGGCCACCTTGGAGGCCGTCCGCGCAGTGTGGGAAGCGCCTGCAGCCGGCGCCACGCTGGTTCTGCCATCGCAGGAATTGCTCGACTACGCCTGGGCACACCCGGGATCGCTGGCGGTGATCCCGTTCGAGGCGCTCGAACCGCGTTGGAAGGTCCTCACCGTGGATGGACAGTCGCCGTTATGGAAAGCGTTCGACCCGCCAGCCTACGCGCTCACGCTGCCCGTCGCGATCGAGGGCGATAGCGGCCGGGCGCAGGCGCTGGCGGAGGCGATGCGTGGCAGCCTGCCTTCCACCAACCGCGATGCGGGCAAGCTCACCACGGTCGTGATGACCGGAGTCACGGCTCTGGTGCGTGCCACGGCTTGGACCATGGAACAGAAAGGCCTCACCTACCCGGCGCGCGACATCGGCGCCTGGTTGGCGGAAGCCGATATCACTCATATCAGCAATGAGATCGCCTTCTCGCCAGATTGCCCGCCGCCCGACCCCAGTCAGGAGGCGATCCGCTTTTGCAGCGACCCGCGCTACATTGAACTGCTCGACAGCGTGGGCACCGACGTGGTCGAGCTCACCGGCAACCACATGCAAGATTGGGGATCGGCGGCGATGCTCTTCACGCTGGATCTCTATCGCCAGAAGGGGTGGCAGGTGTTCGGCGGCGGCGCGACTCTCAGTCAGGCACGCCAGCCCGCGCTATTCGAGCACAACGGCAACAAGCTGGCCTTCCTCGGCTGCAACCCGGCCGGCCCGGAGAGCGACTACGCGACCGATACACGTCCGGGCTCGCTGCCGTGCGATTACGAGTGGATGCACGCCGAGGCAGCCCGCCTGCGGGCAGATGGCTACCTCCCCATTGCCACCTTCCAATACTTTGAGTACTACACCATGCCGCCGCGGCCGTGGCAGGAGCGGGATTTCAAGGGCATGATCGAGGCAGGCGCGGTCATTGTCAGCGGCAGCCAGGCGCACCATCCGCAGGCGCTAGCCTTCGAGAGGGGCGCCCTTATCCACTACGGGCTGGGCAACTTGTTCTTCGATCAGATGATCTACATCAACCCGTTCGATCAGGTGGTGCCCGGCACGCGCTGGGAAACGATCGACAGGCACGTCTTCTATAATGGCAGGCATATCAGCACCGAACTCCTGACGGCGATGCTGGAAGACTATGCACGCCCACGGCCGATGACCGCCGAGGAACGAACCACCTTTTTGACTCAGCTCTTCGCCGAGAGCGGCTGGTAACGGCTGCAGCTCTCAGAAGAGACACCTTGATCGATATGTGCGAGGCCAACCAGGATGATTGCCGAAACCATCGCCGCCGCATTGCGTCAGGCCACTGACACGCGCGAGGTTCTGATTGGGGAAGGTGTGCTGGGCGAATGCGCTAACGTTTTCCGCCGCAACTTCGGCGGTAGCACCGCAGCGTTTATTGCCGATGAGAATACCTACCGCGCCGCGGGTGAGACCGCGCACGGCGTCCTGCTTCAGGCAGGAGTGCGCCTGGATGCCACGCATGTATTCCCAGGCTCGCCGCGCCTGCACCCGGAGATCGAGCGGGTCGAGCAGGTCAGGCGCCTGCTCGGCGAATCGCACGCCATCCCCTTGGTCGTGGGCTCCGGCACGCTCAACGATATCGTCAAGCTGGCCGCCCACCAGGTAGGCCGCCCTTACATGGTCGTGGCCACCGCCGCCTCCATGGACGGCTACACCTCCTTCGCGGCAGCCATCACCCACGCCGGCGTGAAGCGCGTGGATGCGTGCCCCGCGCCGCGCGCGCTGCTGGCCGACGTGCAGGTGCTGGCCGGCGCGCCGGCGGAGCTGACCAGCTCCGGTTACGGTGACCTGGCCGGCAAAGTCATTTCCGGCGCAGATTGGATGATCGCCGACGCGCTCGGCATGGATCCGATCCATCGCCCGGCCTGGGATCTCATTCAGCCGCAGCTGCGCGAGTGGATCGCCGAGCCGCAACGCCTGGCCGACGGCGCCCCTGCCGCGCTCGAGCGCCTGCTGGGTGGCCTGGTGATGGCCGGCTTGGCCATGCAAGCCGCGCGCTCGTCATGGCCGGCCTCCGGCAGCGAGCATCTCTTCAGTCACTTGTGGGAGATGGAGGGACTGCCGCGCGCCGGGCGCGAGGTGAGCCACGGGTTCAAGGTTGCCTTGGGGGCTGTGGCCTCTGCGGCGTTCTACGAGAAGTTGCTCGCGACTGATTTCTCCAGGCTGGATGTTGCGGGCCGTGTGCAAACGTGGCCCGCGCACCACGACCTGCAGGCCGAAGCGCGTCGCGCGTTTTCCCTCGCGACCGTGGCGGACAGCGCCGCGGAGGAATCGCTCGCCAAGTATGGCGACCCGGGCCGCGTGGGGCAGCACCTGACGTACATTCAGAAGCACTGGCCCGAGATGCGCGGAGGCCTGCGCGCCCAGTTAATGCCGGCGGCTGAGCTGGCCGGGCTGATGGCCCAGGCCGGCTGCCCGTCCACGCCGGAGGCGGTCGGCCTCACCCGCGCCGATCTGCGCCGGGATTACGGCCGCGCACGCCTGCTGCGCCGGCGCTACACCGCACTGGATCTTGCCTTCGAGGCCGGTGTCTTTCCGCAGCTCCTCAAGGCGCTCTTCGCCCCGTCCGGCTTTTGGGCGCAGCGCTCGCCGTAGCACTACGCCATCGATGTCTCTCCGTCTTGGGGACTGCCTGCCGTCCACCCAGCCTCATACGTTTTGCCCCAACACCCTCAAATGCGTAGCGTCCTTTCCGCCGACTTCGCTCTCGACCCTCCGGGCGCCGAGGCCATGTCGGCCATCGACGGGAACCTTCGAATCGGAGGGAGGTGCACGATTTCCGGCTGAGGATACGGGGTTTTCAAGGCAGGAGCGCCGACTCGGTAAGCCTCGCAACACTCGGGACCCAATCCGACATTTAATGTCCTCTTGCGCAGCATTCGCGAGGATATTCGTGTCAGCCTCTCATTAGTTTCGTCCATTGAAGAGCCAATCTCGCCATGGTAGCCTAACCGAAGCCAGACAAATCCAGCCCAAATACGAGGTCTGACCCCATGGCAATGAAGATAACCGAAGAGTGCATCTCCTGCGGTGCGTGTGAGCCGGAGTGCCCCACCAAGTCGATCACCGAAGGCGATCCGGTGTATGTTATCGATGCGGCGACCTGTGTCGAGTGCAAAGGTCACCACGACTCGCCGAACTGCAAGACGGTGTGCCCCGTCGATTGCATCGTCCAGGCCTGAGCCGAGAGTCTCGTCCGGGTTTGTGGAGGCTCCCGCCGGCGGGGGAGTTTTGATTCATCGGTGTGCGTGAGGTGCCGCGCGATGCCGAGTGAAGCGATGGCGATTGCCCACGCGGCAGGGTTCCGCCAAAGGGAGAAGACTCAATGAAGAAGATGACCGAGGCCAATCTCCGCTCTGCCTTCGCGGGCGAGAGCCAGGCCCACATGAAGTACCTGAACTTCGCCGAACGAGCCGAGAAGGAGAAGCTGCCCAACGTGGCACGCCTGTTCCTGGCCACAGCCTATGCAGAGAGGGTTCACGCCAGCAATCACTTGCGCGCGCTGGAGTGTATCGCCGGCACGGCGCCGAATCTGGGCGAAGCCATCGCCGGCGAAACTTACGAGGTGGAGGAGATGTACCCGGCCTTTACTGCGGTCGCCGAGCGCCAGGAGGAAAAGAAGGCCCTGCGGTCGATGAGCTGGGCCCTCGAATCCGAGAAGGTGCACGCCGCGTTGTACGGGGCGGCCAAGCGTGCCGTCGAAGGCGGGAC